>JAJXPD010000176.1 GCA_021641325.1 Opitutales bacterium | reverse complement strand
GCGTTTATCCAGTCGGGATTTTCAACGCGCAGGTCGATGTGCTCCTGATTGTTCAGCTGGATTGTGAATTGGGCGGTGTTTCTGTCGCAGCCGCTTTGGCGGCGCACTTTTACCTTGCCGTCCGACAAAATGTTTTTGCCGTTGCCGAGTTCAAGCGCGAAGATGAAGCCCGCGCGTCCCTGCGTGATGTAGCCGAATGTGCTGCGCCCCGCGTTGTAGGCGCGGACGGCGATTATGTTTTTGCCTTTTTTGAGGTATTTGGCAACATCTATTTCGTCGAAAGGCCACGAGTGCTGGTAGCCGCGCGCGGGGCCGGAGCACACGAATTTGCCGTTAATGAAGAGCCTGTAAGACTGGTCCGCTGTGATAAAAAGCGGGGCTTTTTTCGGAACTGCGTCGAGGTCGAAAGTTTTGCGCCCCACACAGTATGTGTTTACGATTTCGGCGAAAGCCGCGGGGTATTTGTCCCACAGCCATTTTGCCGATTTGAGCGATTCGGGAATGTTGCTCCAAATTGCGGGCGTTTCCTTTATCGGCGTGAATTTGTTTTCAACCGCAAAAAGCGGCGCGGCGAGGGTCGCGGCGGCTGCGGCAAGCAGAATTGCGTTTTTTATCATGTGCGTTTTTTCCTCCGTAATGTGTGAATCTTTTTGAAAGTTTGACATTATTGCGCTTTTCGGCCGCTCTTTCAAGCAGAAAAAAACGTTTGTGGTTGACAAAACCGCGATTGAAAAAAACATCGTATTCAATGGCAGCAAAAGCGGTATACTTCATTACGGCAGACGACGATTTTATCGCCGCCAACCGCGCGCGCGAAATCTTCGACGAACTCTCCGCCGACGTTCTTGACGAAATGTCCCTCGAAATCATTGACGGCGCGGCGGGAAAGACCGACGAAGCCGTTTCCGCGTGCGACAAAACCATTGCCGCCGCCGCGACTCCCTCGATGTTCGGCGGCAGGAAAGTTGTGTGGCTCAAAGGCGTGAACTTCATTTCCGACGGCGTGGCGGGGCGCTCCGAGGGCACGAAAGCCGCGCTCGCAAAACTCGCCGAATTTCTGGAAAAGCTTGCGCCCGACGTCGCGTCGGTAGTGGTGAGCGCGTTTCCCGTCGACAGGCGCAAGCCGTTTTTCAAAAAATTGCAGGCGTTTGCCGAGTGCGAGGATTTCCAGAGCAAAGATCCCGTTTCGGCGTGCGCCGAAATGATTTCGCGCCACTGCCGCGTAAACAAAATCGCAATCGACGGCGGCGCGGCGGAAACGCTTGCGGCGATTGTCGCGGGGAATCCGCGCATGGCGGTTTCGGAAATCGAAAAGCTCGCGACCTACGCCGGCGGCGAACGCCCGATTTCCGAGCGCGACGTTATCGAAATGGTGCCGATTTTCGGCGAGGGCGGCTCTTTCGACATCTCAAACGCATTCTATTCGGGCGACTTGGCGGCGGCTCTCGCCGCGCTCAAACGCTATTTCTTCGCCAACAAAAAGGCGTCGGCGCGTCCGATAATCACTTCGCTGCAGAGGCAGAATTCGCTTCTGATTCAGCTGCGGTCGCTCATGGACGGCGGTGTTTTGGCGAAGTCGGCGTATCCGCAGCCGAGGGGCGCGGTCGAGGCGGCGGCGGGGCGTTTTGCCGAGGCTTTCGGCGACGCCGACGAAAAATCGAGCTACAACATTTTTTCGCAGAACGCGTGGTATGCGGGCAACAAGCTTGCGCCGATGGCGGGGGCGACTTCGCTCAAAAGGCTTGTCGACTGCCAAATGAACCTCGCAAAGGCGTTCGAAGACCTCATCAACAGACCAAACTCCGACGAGCAGGTTATGCGCGATTTGTTCGTGCTGTGCATGTCCAAATAGAAATGCGGCGCGTGTTCAAAGTGGTGTTCGTTTTGCTCGCGGCGTTCGCGCTTGCGGGGTTAGGGCTGTTTGCGGCGGCAAACCTTGCGATTGCCTCATACGGGGTTTCCGACTCTCTCGACAACGTGCTTCCGCGCAAATACGCGCTTCTTTTGGGCACGTCGAAGTTCACGCGCAGCGGCATGGTGAACCCGTATTACAGGTACAGGATTGTCGCGGCGGTAGAGCTGTACAAGGCGGGGAAGGTGAAAAAGATAATCGCAAGCGGCGACAATTCCTCAAAATACTACAACGAGCCCGCCACCATGCGCGACGACCTCGCTGCGGCGGGCGTCCCGAAGAACGACATTTTAATGGATTTTGCGGGCTTCCGCACGCTCGATTCCGTCGCGCGGTGCAAGTCGAAATTCGGCGTTGAAGACCCCCTTATAATCACGCAGGCGTACCACGCAAAACGCGCCCTCTATTTGGCGGACAGGCTGGGGCTCTGCGGCGCGGCGGCGTATGCGGCAAAAGCCCCCGACAGCGCGTCGTACAGGCTGCGGAACGAACTGCGAGAGTCGCTCGCAAGGACGTTGGCTTTTTTGGATACCTCCGTTTTCGGCACGCGCCCGAAGTTCGAAGACTGACGCGTTTGCGGGTAGGGCGCGCGGTTGCTTTTTTTTTTGCGGCTTAGCATGCAAATTTGCGCAATGCGTTGGCGGCTTCGATTGAGCTTTTCCGCAAATCGGCGTTGGGAATACGGACGCGCTGCGCGGCGCGTTTTACGCGCAAAGGGCGCGTGTGTTTTCTTTGTCGGCGGATTTTTTTCGGCGCGGGAAAATCGCGGTAGTTTTGTTTCGCGGAATCGGATACTTCGCGCTTTGCCTTACTTTTTTCGGCGCGTGAAACGCCGTCCGCCGAAGGCGCGAACGAGTCGGGCGTTTTGCGTTTTGCGCGGCGCAAAAAAAAGCCGAAAGCGGTGCGGCTTTCGGCTTTTCGATATTTGCGTGTTTTGTTATTTCACGTTTACGATTTTGAACTGCTCCTTGCCGTCCTTGTCGAACCACGAGAGCCTGTACTTGCCCTTGAAGCCGCGGAATTTTACGTTGCCGTCGGCGTCGGGAGAGGCGGAGAGGTTTGTGCGCCATTCGCGGTTTATGAGCTCGTCGAGCGCGTAGAACGCGGGCTTGGGGTTCATGCCGCGCGTGAACAGCCCCGAAAGCGAGGGTTCGCCGGGCGCACCGCAGTCGTCTACGACATTCCACCATGTGATGCCCATAAGCGGCTTTATGCTGAACCACAGGCGGTAGATGTTGCGCGTGATGATAGCCTGAATCATGCGCCCGCGTTCGGTTGTGTCTACGGCGGTAATCGTGATTTCGCTCAGGTGAATCGGTCTGCCGACGTCGATAGTCTTCATTGCCTCGTAGACGTCCTTGGGGTTGATTCCCTCGGGAATTTTGCCCTCGGAGACTTCTTGGCTCGTCTTGGGGTTGAAGAGGTGCATTTGCGCTCCGACGATGTCGATTTTGCAGCCGCGCGCGATAAGCTCCTGAACCTGCTTGCGGTAGCCGGGTTTGATAAAATAGTCGTTAATGTTGAGCTTTACCTTTTCGGGGAAGCTCTTCTGGGCTGTTTGGAACGACTTATATGTGAAGTCGGAGGGCATAAGACCGCCCCAATCTCCGAAGGTTTTCATCAGCGTCGCGCCTTTCGCCTCGTCGAAACGGCCTTTCGAGTACGCCGCTGCCGATTCGTTGACAACGTCCCAGCTGTCGACCGTGTCGCCGTAGTATTCGGCGATTTCCTTGATGCGCTTTTCAAAGGCGCGGTTGTAGTTTTCGGCGAAAATGGGGAACTTTTCGGAGAGCTGTTGGGGCGTCATATTTTTGAACGCCTCTGTGTACTTTTCCGAAATGCTCTTGTTGCCGTAGACGGGGTAGGATTTGAGCAATTCCTTTTCGAAAACTTCGCGTTCCTTCGGGTCTGTCAGGCAGCTTTTGATGAGCCAAGTGGGCATGTGCCACGAGCGGTTGTCCCAAATGAGCGGGTGCCCGTGTATGCGGATTCCCATTTGTTTGCAGAATTTGATGACGTTTTCGGGGGCGGGGCGGCGCCAGTGCGGCTCGGTCTTGGGTGATTTCGTTTCCGCCCAGAATTTCTGTCCGTCCCAGTATTCGGAGTTGAAGCGCGGGCGTCCCTGTTGCATTTCAAGCTGCTGCCAGTAGAAAGACACCGTTGCGGAATTGAAGAGCGTGCCGTAGAGAGCCTTGTACTTTGCGTCGAGCGCGGGGTTGCCGAGCTGGTCGAAGTTGAAGATGTGCGCGCCGAAGATGAAGTCGTGCG
>JAJXPD010000175.1 GCA_021641325.1 Opitutales bacterium | reverse complement strand
ACGCCACGCACCCCGCAAGCGCGTGAAAGCCACCGCCTGAACGGCACTCTAACGCCCCTAACAAGTGAGCGCACGGCGCGAAGATTTAAGGTTGTTTTCGTGGAAAAGTTAGGTTGGCTGTTTTGAAGCTGCCCTGTTCTTTGAAAAATTTTAATACGCTCCGCGCCCTCCGCGCACAGGAAAGCCACTCTTATGAAAGCACTTTGACGCCCCTAAAATTAGAGTGCTTGCGCACGAAGATTTTAGGTTGTTTTCTGGGAAAAGTGGAGTAGGGTGTTTCGCGAGCTACCGCGGATTTTTTCCAGCCGCGTACGCCACGCACCCCGCAAGCGCGTGAAAGGCACTCTTATGAAAGTACTTTGACGCCCCTAAAAAGTGAGCGCACGGCGCGGAAGATTAAAAGAAAATCGATGGTGCAAATACCAACAAACAATATCATTCAATTTAAAACACAAAGAAAGTAGAAACATGAAAATTGCAAACAACATTCTTGAACTTGTCGGCGGGACTCCCCTTGTCCGACTCAACAAACTCAACGATTCGAAAGCCGAGGTTCTTGCCAAGCTCGAATTTTTCAACCCCTCCGGATCCGTTAAGGATAGGGCGGCTCTCGCCATGGTCGAGGACGCCGAGAAAAAAGGTCTGCTCAAAAAAGGCGGTCTGATTATCGAGCCTACCAGCGGCAACACGGGTATCGGTCTTGCGCTCGTCGCGGCGGTCAAGGGCTACAAGCTCATTCTCACCATGCCCGAAACGATGAGTGTAGAGCGCAGGAAATTCCTGCTCAGTCTCGGCGCGCAGCTCGTCCTCACCGACGGCGCGAAGGGCATGAAGGGCGCAATCGAAAAGGCTCTCGAACTCAAAGAGCAGAACGCGGGCGCGTTCATTCCACAGCAGTTCGAAAACTTTGCGAACTCCGAAATCCACCGCCTCACCACGGGCAAGGAAATTTGGGAGGACACCGACGGTCAGGTTGACATCGTTGTTGCGGGTGTCGGCACCGGCGGCACAATCAGCGGCATCGGTCAGGCTCTCAAACCCCTCAAACCCTCCGTCAAAATCTATGCGGTAGAACCCGACACTTCCCCCGTTCTTTCGGGCGGAAAATCCGGCCCCCACAAGATTCAGGGTATCGGCGCGGGCTTTGTCCCGAAAATCTACGACTCCAAGGTCATTGACGGCGTTATCCGCGTCAAGGACGCCGACGCTGGCGACACCGCCCGCAGGCTCGCGAAAGAGGAGGGCATACATTCGGGCATTTCGGCGGGGGCTGCGATTTTTGCCGCGCTCGAACTCGCAAAACTTCCCGAAAACGCGGGCAAGAAGATTGTGGCAATCGTTCCCGACACGGGCACGCGCTACCTATCTACTTGGCTGTATAGCGACTAATTTCCCGAAAGCGGGCAATTCCCCGTCCCGCTAAGAGACCGCGCTTTCCGCGCGGTCTTTTTTTGTGCCGCGTAGTGTTGGGGTTGGATTGTTTCCGCGCTCTATTCTGGATTGTGCGCCGCGCGGGGTTTTTTGCTTGTTGGCGCGCGCGATTTTTTGTTAAAGTGCGCGGCTTTTATTCGGTGTTTATTTTTCCGATGCCGTTATAATTTTTCCGCCTATCCGCGCAAAGAAAAAGCCCCGAATTTTTCGGGGCTTCGATGTTTTTAATGGCATTGATGTTTCCCGTTTGCGGCGTCGGGGCTGCGTATGCCTTGCGGGGTTTGCCACAAAAAACGCGTCAAATGCAGTAGTCTTCGATATCCGCGTGGCGGTTGATTATGTCTTGGAGCGTGAGCGATTCGAGTGTCTTTCTGATTTTTTCGTTCAGCTCTCCCCAGATGTCGCGGGCTATGCAGTTTTCGGAGCGTTTGCATTTGCGCGGGCAGCGCACACAATCGACAATCGAAATCGGGCCCTCCATTGTTTCGATGATTTCAAGCAATGTGATGTGTTTGGGCATTCGCTTGATTTTATAGCCGCCCTTCGCCCCGCGAACCGAGGCAATCATGCCCGCGTTGCGCAGTTTGAGAATCAGTCTGCCGACGTATTTTTTCGACAGGTCCTGCGCCTTGCAGATGTCGCCAATCATGCGCGGCTGGTCGCCGTCGTGCTGGGCGAGGTCGAGCATGATTCGCAGTCCGTATCTACCTCTTGTGGAAATTTTCATTGCCGTTATACTCTATCGAATCGGAAGTGTTTGTCGAGAAGTTTTTATTGCGCCGACTCCACGAATTCCGAGATTTCCGCCAGCGCCCGCGCGTACGCTTTGTCCATTCCCTTTTGGGTGATGAACAGGTGCGTTGCGCCCTCCACGCAGACGTAGCGCACGTTGCGTTTTGCGGCGTCGAGGGAGCGGGCGAATTCTTCGGCTTCGTCGCGCAGAATATCGCATTGCGACGAAATTATCAGGGCGTCGGGGAAGTTCGATTTGTCGGCTAAAATCGGCGACGCTTCGGGCGTTGCGCGTTGTTCCTCCGAGGGTATGTACGCGGCGGTGAATTTGTCCATGAGGTCGCCGTTGAGGCAGAAGCCCTTTGCGAAGAGCGAGCGCGACGGCCGCCTTTTTGCGGTGAGGTCGAGCGCGGGGTAAATCAGGATTGCGCCGCGCACGGCTTTCGGTCGCGCAAGGGCGGCTACCGCCGCGAGGTGTCCGCCCGCGCTGTCGCCCGCGGTGAAGATTCTGCGCGGGTTGCCGCCGAATTTTTCGGCGTTTGCAATTGTCCAGTCGAGCGTTCCCGTCGCGTCGGAGTTCGCGGCGGGGAATGGGTGTTCGGGCGCGAGCCGATAGTCGGGCGAGACCACAATGGCGTTGTTTTTCTCCGCTATGTCTTGGCAGATTCTCGCGCAGCTTTCGACCGAGTTTATGCACCAGCCGCCGCCGTGATAGTAGACAACTATCGGCATGTCGCCCTCGGGATTTTTCGGCAGGTAGACGCGGATTTTCGAATCTGTGCCGCCGAATTTTTTGCGGATTTCGAGCATATACAAATCGTCGCGCACGTCGGTTGGCGTTTTTCTGCCCTCGCGCACGGCGTCGAGTTTTGCCGAATTTCCCGCGACGGCTTCGTCGAGCGCGTCCAACTGCGCCTGCGCGAAGTCGGGCGGGAGCGATTCAATAAAACGCCGCGCCTCTTGCGAGGCCGCGGCTTTCGTAGTAGGAATTTCGAAACTGTTTTTCATGGTTTAGAATTCGTACTTTATCGACGCCGCCCAAGCGGTATTTTCGCGCGTGTTCAGAACCGTGCCGAGGTGTCCGTAGCCTGCCGTCAGCGTCAGGTGGGGCGAGACGACCGCCGCAAGCCCGACCGTCCACCAGTCGTTTTCGTTGCCGATAAGCTCTTTGCCGCCCGCGTACACTTCGTCGAACTGGTTGATTTTCTGGCGGTATTCGAACGCCGCAAACAGCCAGTCGGTTATGCCGAAGACCACGTTGCCCTCCGCCGAAAATTCGTACTTGCCCGAATAGCCCGTGTAGCCGAGGTTTGCGGCGTCGGTCGCGCGGCCTGTAATCGAGAAAATGAGCGGGTGTCCGTAGACGACGAAAGTTTTGGACGCCGTCGCGGTGAATTCCACGCCCCAGTCGCGGTTGTAGCCTATGTTGGTCAGGAGTCCGCCGAGATTTTTGTTTATTTCGGAGATTCCGTCGTTGTATTTAAAGTGCGCGCCGAGCGTGATTGCGGGCAGGAACTTTGTGTCGAAATCGTTTTCGCGGATTACGTTTACGCGGGCGTTGAGCGTGTGCAGCCAAACGTCGTTGCGCTCTATGTTCGCCCCCGCGTAGGCGAGAACGTCGCTTTGCAGCGAGCCTGTGCCGAATCTGCTTGCGTTGTAGCCGAGTTCGACGCGCGTGAACAGCGTTTCTGTTATGCCGAAGCTTTCCACGTTTTTCTGCCGCGCGTTGACGTATGTCGCCCCGATTGACGGAAGCCCGATTTCCGTTCCCTCAGCCCCCGGATTTACGAGGTACGCTATCGGCGTGAGAACTACCCCTCCCACGCCGTCTATTGTAAGAAGCGGGAGCGGCGCGCCCTTTTCGGGGGCGGCTTTGGGGGCTTCCGCTTTTTCTGCGGGAGCCGCGTTTGCTTCGACTGCGGCTTCCGAAGACGCCGCGTAGGTAATGGGGGAAAGCGCGAGGAGCGCGTATGCGAGAAGTGCTTTTTTGTTTTTCATTTTAGTGGTTTCCTTATATATTAT
>JAJXPD010000018.1:14700-18641 GCA_021641325.1 Opitutales bacterium | reverse complement strand
TTCTGATTTCGTGCATGAACGGTTTGAGCGTCGCGGGCATGGCAATCGGTTGCAGCGTCGCGCTGCCCGAACTTTTGAAGCGCAACTACGACAAGCGCATGATTAGCGGACTCATTCAGGCGGGCAGCTCGCTCGGCATTCTGATTCCGCCGAGCATTGTTCTTGTCCTCTACGGCATGATTGCCCGCCAACCCGTAAGCCAACTGTGGCTGGCGGGTGTGGGACCTGGGCTGTTGATGACAGCGCTTTTCCTCGCCTACATTCTCATAAGGTGCAAGATAAATCCCAAGATGGGCCCGATTCTCCCGAAGGAGGAGCGCAACTTCTCGATGAAGGAAAAGCTCAGGGTTTTGAGCGCGGGCATTATCCCGCTTCTTCTGATATTTTCGGTCATCGGCTCGTTCTTCTTCGGGCTTACGAGCCTTGTCGAAAGCTCGGCGTTCGGCGCGTTTGCGGCGTTCGTGGTGGCGTTGTGCCGCCGCAGGCTGACGTGGAAAATCTTCAAGAAGATTCTGCGCGAAACCCTCGACAACTCGGCGATGTTCATGTGGGTCATGATGGCGGCTCTCGCGTTTGCGGCGGTCTTCGACGGACTCGGAGCGGTTCGCGCCCTCGAAGGCTTGTTCCTCAACGACTGGGGGCTTTCTCCGTGGCAAGTGCTGCTGCTCATGCAACTGTCTTTCGTGATACTCGGCATTTTTCTCGACGACACCGCGATGTTCGTAATCGTAGCCCCGCTGTACATACCGCTTGTGATGAAGCTCGGCTTCAACCCGATATGGTTCGGGATTCTCTACACAATCACCTGCCAAATAGCGTACATTACGCCGCCGTTCGGATACAATCTGTTCCTTATGCGCGCGATGTCCCCGAAGAGCATAACAATCCGCGACATTTACGCGTCGATTATTCCGTTCGTCGGTCTCATGCTGCTTGCGCTGGTTCTGATTATGATATTCCCGCAAATCGCGCTGTGGCTGCCGTCGCTGTTCAACACCAAGATGTAGAATTTGCCATGAAGAAAACTTGGAGTATATGCACGGGCGGAAAGACGCACAATTTCCGCTCGTTGAAAGAGTTGACGGCAAAGGCGTCGCCCGCGAGGTCGGGCGACGTTCTTGCGGGGATTGCCGCCGCCGACTACGAGGAGCGCGTGGCGGCGCAGATGTGCCTTGCCGACGTTCCCCTTTCCCTGTTTCTCGAAGAGCCTCTGGTTCCCTACGACGAGGACGAGATAACGCGGCTGATTCTCGACCGCCACGACAAAAAGGCGTTCGAGCCGGTTTCGTCGCTTACCGTCGGCGAGTTCCGCGACTGGCTTCTGCGCTACGAGACCGACGGCGAAACGCTCGAAAAGCTCACATGGGGGCTTACGCCCGAGATGGTCGCGGCGGTGTCGAAAATCATGGGCAATCAGGATTTGATACTCGTTGCGTCGAAGCGCAGGGTGGTTTCGAAGTTCAGGGACACGCTCGTGCTTAAAGGCAGGTTTTCCTCGCGCCTGCAACCCAACGATCCGTCGGACGACCTCAAAGCGATAGCCTCGGGCATTCTCGACGGGCTTCTGTACGGCAGCGGCGACGCGGTAATCGGCATAAACCCCGCCACCGACAGCGTCCCCGCGATGACCGAAATCCTCAAACTCATCGACGAGCTTGTGCACCGCTATGAAATCCCCACGCAGTCTTGCGTGCTTTCGCACATAACCAACGCGATAGCCGCCATGGAGCGCGGCGCGCCCGTAGATTTGGTTTTCCAGTCGATTGCGGGCACGGAAATCGCCAACAAAAATTTCGGCATAAACCTCTCGCTTATCCGCGAGGCGCACGAGGCCGCTCTCTCCCTCCGCAGGGGCACTGTCGGCGACAACGTGATGTACTTCGAGACGGGGCAGGGGTCGGCTCTCTCCGCGGAGGGAAACTGGAACGTCGACATGCAGACATGCGAGGCCCGCGCCTACGCCGTCGCCCGCGAGTTCCGCCCGCTTCTTGTAAACACCGTCGTCGGCTTCATCGGGCCCGAATACCTCTACGACGGCAAGCAGATTATCCGCGCCGGTCTTGAAGACCATTTTTGCGGCAAGCTTCTCGGGCTCCCCATGGGCTGCGACATCTGCTACACGAACCACGCCGAGGCGGATCAGGACGACATGGACACGCTCCTTACGCTCCTCGCCGCCGCGGGGCTGAACTACGCCATGGGTATTCCCGGTTGCGACGACGTCATGCTGGGCTACCAGACGACGTCGTTCCACGACATTCTCTACGCCCGCCAGCTGCTGGGCTTGCGCCCCGCGCCCGAATTCGAGGCGTGGCTCGAAAAGATGAAAATTTTCCGCGACAACAAAGTTTTGCAAGTCGGCGGAAGCAACAAATTTCTCAGCGACTATGAACACGCCATCGACTGACATTTCCGAAATTCCCCTCCGCGCGAATTCGCTTCCCAACGCAATGGGCGGCGCGGATCCGTGGGTCGGGCTTCAAAAATACACCTCCGCCAGAATCGGGATAGGCCGCGCGGGCGGCAGCCAGCGCACGCCGTCGCTTCTCGATTTCCGCCTTGCGCACGCCCGCGCGCGCGATGCAGTCCACGCGCAGTTCTTTCCCGAAAAAATCGCCGAAAAGCTCGAAAAGGCGGGCTTCGAAAGCGTCGTTTTGCACACGACGGTTTCCGACAAGCGGACGTATCTTATGAACCCCGACGCTGGGCGGAGGCTTTGCGAAGAGTCCCGCGCCGCGCTCGCCGAACTCGCCCCGAAATGGGGACGCCGCGACCTCGCGGTCGTCGTCTCCGACGGGCTTTCGGCGACCGCCGCAAACGCCCATGCCTCCGACACCGCAATCGCGCTGTTCAAATACCTGCCCAAGGAGAACTGGTCGGCGTATCCCGTGTTCATCGTTCCCTACGCCCGCGTGAAAATTCAGGACGACATCAACGAAATCCTCGGCGCGAGGCACACGATTATCCTTGTCGGCGAACGCCCCGGTCTCGGCTCGCCCGACAGCCTGAGCGCGTATTTCACATACCGCTCGAAGTGGGCGAGCGTGGAGTCCGACAGAAATTGCATTTCGAATATCCGCCCGTCGGGCATGCCGATAGACTTGGCGGCGCGGAAGCTTTCCCTTCTGATGGAGGAGTCGCGCGCGCGCGGAATAAGCGGCACCGCGCTGAAAGACGACATCGACATGTCCGCGCTGGAATCCGACTCCGCCGCCGCGCTGTCGGAGTAGGGCGCGGTTCGGCGCGCGGCAATGCGCGTCGGCGTTGCGCCGCAGGGCTTGGCGTGCGTGTCCGCAAAAAAACCGCCCGAAATTTCGGGCGGTCGCAAGCCGTTATTTGCCGACGCTTTTTAGCGTTTTTTGGGCAGCCACAAAACCTGCTTTTCCTTGACGAGGGTGTCGCGAAGGTCGTCCATGTCGGCGTCCTGAACTGCGATGTCCCTGTTTATGCACTGTTCGGCGGCGGCGGCGGCGGAATGCCCCAGCACCATGAATACGGGTTCCATTCTAAGCGAGCCGTACGCGATGTGCGAAGCCGAAACCGCGCATGTCACGAACAGGTTTTGGCAGTCCTCCTTGCGCGGGACAATCACGCCGTAGGAAATCTGGTAAGGTCCCGACGCGCGGATTGATCTCTGCACGTCGCCCTCGTTTTGCACAAAGCCGTCTTCGTCTACGAAGCGCGAAGTGTTGTGCGAGTCGAGCGTGTACGAGCCCATGCCGATAGGTTCGGGCGAAATCTTGGTGTTCTGGCAGTCGTGCTGGGTGAGGACATATTCGCCCACCATGCGGCGCGCCTCGCGAATGTACATATAGAACGGCCAGTTGCCCGTGTCGGCAAATTCGTCCTTGGGGAGTCCGAGTTTTTTGATTGCCTGCCTGAATTTTTCGGGCGTGCGCGGGTCGGTCTTCCAGAAGTGGAAGAGTCCGAGTGTGTAGTCT
>JAJXPD010000018.1:3836-14690 GCA_021641325.1 Opitutales bacterium | reverse complement strand
CGCCTTTGCGATTTTCGCGCGTTCCTCGTACGACGCTTCGGGATAGTTGTAGTTTTCGCCGATGAAGTCGGTCGAGAACGCCATTTTGTTGTTAATGTCGGTCTTGCCGTTGGGCATTTTCGAAATGATGAGCGGGAAGGCTTCGGGGTCTGCCTCGAACCAGCGTCCGCACAGCTCGTAGTCGGCGGCGTTGTAGTTTTCGGGCACGGGCAAATCGACCCTGTTGGGGGCGTAGTCGGTAAAGCAGAGGCGGTAGTTGTACGCCTGAACGCGCCTGTCGGCCGAGCCGTCTTTGGGCGGTTTTTCTCCCGAAACGTATTTGAGCAGTCCGCTTTTTTTGTCGCCCTTGATTTTATAGGGGTCGACTTTTGCGGTGAAGTAGTGCCCGTTTTGGCGGAGCGTGCCGCGGTATCCGTTGAAGTCTTCGCCGTACTGGGCGTTGCTTTCGCGGCCTACGGTGTATTTGCAGCCCGCCGCCGCCATGAGGTCGCCCTCGAACGTAGCGTCGATGAAGATTTTTGCGCGGTACTTTTTGCCGCTGAGCGTAGTGATTGACTTTATCTTTTTGCCGACCTTTTCGACTCCGTTTTCGCGGTCGAGATATTCGCCGCGGTGCACGGCGATTTCGGGGTGTTCCGCGAGCCAGTTTTTAAACACTGTAAGCGCTATGCGCGGCTCGAAAATCCACATGGTTTTGTCGTGGTCTCTGATTGCCTTTGTGCCCTGTCCGTGCCCCTTGAATTCGGAGCGTTTTTCGGCGTACCAGTTCGAATCCTTCTGGTATTCGGCGTAGACGCGCTTGTAGAATTCGAGCGAAAGCCCGCCGATTGCCGCCGTGTTGCCGGAGTCCGTCATTCCCAGACCCGAACTCGACATCGCGCCGAGGTTCGTGTCGGGCGAGACAAGAAACACTTTCTTGCCCGACTGCGCCGCCCTTATCGCCGAGACAACCGCTCCCGACGTTCCGCCGTAAACGACGATGTCGGCGTCGTAGCATTCCTTCTTTTCCCCCGCATTTGCCGAAAGCGCAAAAAGCGGGCACACCAACCCTATCAATAACTTTTTATAGATGTTCATGGCGTTATTCTACGGGGGCGGATTTAGCTGTCAAACAAATTGTAAATTTATTGCGCAAAAAATCACGAAAAGCTTGCGCAATTTGGGATTTTTGCGCACTGCGTTTTTTTAGAAGCTGAACTGTATGCCCGCGTTCACGTTGTGGTAGATTTCGCCCGAAATCTCCGCGGCGTAGTCGGCATAGACGCGCCACTGTTCGGTGATGTTGTAGCCTATGCCCGCGCCGAAGACGCCGTTGGTGAGCGGTCGAAACGATGTCGCCGCTTACGGTTTTGCCGTCGAGCACGTTTACGTTTGTGCCGCTTACGTTCACGTTGCCGACGTCGCCTGCGTTAAGCCCGTTGGAAACGTCCGTCGCCGAGATGCCGCCCGCAGCCGCGCCGATTTCAAGCGAGCCTACCGAGCTTGTAATGTTCAGGTCGGCAACGGAGTTGCCTTTTCCTTTTATAACGAGACTTTCGTTTGCCGCGTCGCAGTTGTATGTTTGGGCGCAGGCAATGCCGGTCGCCGCCATAAATAAAACGGTAATCTTCTTCATTCCGCAATATAATGCATACGTATCAATAGCGAGCATTATTTCCCTGAATCGGGAACGTCCAAAAAACAGTCCGCGCGGAATGGGGGCGCAAAAAAAAGGCGGCGAAACTGCCGCCATTAGTGTGTACGTTTGCTTGTATTTGCCGCGCTATTTTGTCGGCGGGATTAGTATGTAGTTTACGGGCTTGATTTCCGCGCCGTTGTAGACGAACGGCTTTTCGTTATAGTTGCTCACTATTTTGCTGCCGTCGCCGAATTCCGTGATGAAAACGTTGTCGGCTACGGTGTCGTGGCGCACCATCATCTCCTTTTGCAGGTGGCGCACGGGTTTGAATTCGTCCCACGCGCGTTTGATTCGCGGCACGTCGGCGAATTTGTATGTATAGAAAATCGGGCGTCCGCCGAATTCGACGATTTTAAGCGACACTTTCGGGTCAACGATTCCGTCGCCCTCCATCCAGCGCGGGTCGCCGCTCTTTTCTATCTTGTATGTGCATTTGCCGCGCGTGTGGTTCTGGGTTGCGCGGTCGGAATTGTAGAGAATGATTCCGTGGTAGACAAGCTCCCAGAGCGGATACACGCCCGCCACGAGCTTGTTTTGTTTGCCCTCCCAGAGCAGTTTTATGTCGCGCTCGATATAGTTGATGTAGTCGAGGTTTCCCGCAACGTGGTCGTAGCCCGATTCGCTTGCCGCGCCGCCGAAAAGCCGTTTGCTTTCGGCGAGGATTTTATTTTGGTATTCCGCCATTTGTTCGGGGGTTGCGGGGTGCTTGGGGTCGGCGCAGCGGTTGGGGTAGGTTGCCGAATACACGTCGATGTAATGCGGGCCTTTTGCGCCGAGGTCGCGCATTTTTTTAAGCTCTGCGGGAACCCACTTGTGCCACGAGCAGTTTTGGCAGACGTTGTAGCAGTTGCCGCCCGCCCAGAGTCCGCCGACGTCGAAAGAGCCGTCGGCGCGTTTGCCGACCCAGTCGGGGCCCCACATCGGGGATACCGTGTAGCCGTCGGTGTTTGTTGCGTGGAGCGTGAACTGGTAGCCCATTTCGCGCACTTTTTGGCATAGCCTTTTCAGCCCGTCCTCGCCGCCGACCGTGATTTCCACGGGGAAGTGCGAGGGCGTTCTGCCGTCGTAGCCGCCGTAGTTCCAGCCCGCCGAGACGATTGTCGCCTTGTCCACTCCCGAATCCTTTATCGCCTTTACGAATTCCTCCGAAACGCCGAATGGCATGTGCGCGATTACGGGAAGTTCGGTTTCTTTTGTGAAGTCTATGCGCTTTTCCGAAATGGGTTTTGCGCAGTGGGTCTGGATTCTGATTACGATTGATTCGCACAGGTATTCAAGCTCCGGGAAGTCTTTCGCGCGGTCTTTGATTGTGCGAACCGCGCCGCGGTCGAGCTGGTATTTTTGGTAGGCTTTCGCCATTCCGTTGTAGTCGGCGTCTTTGCCCGAAAGCATGTTGAACTCTACAACGACGTCGTCGTACGGCTCGAAGAATTTGCGGACGGTGTCGAGGGTGATTCGCGGGAATATTTCGTATTTGCCCTTTTTGACTTCCACCACGACTTCGTAGTCGAAGCGGTATGTTTTCATGTGCCCCCAGAACATTTTTTCGCCGCGTTTCATTCCGAAAATGGGCATGAGCTGGCGGCCTCGGCGGTAGATTCCGCTGTCCTTGTCGAAGTTGCCGTAAGTGCCGCGCGGCATAATCCAGTAGCCGTCGTCGCCCTTGTCCGCCTTTGCGAATTCGGCGACTATGTCTATGAATTTTGTGTCTTTGTCGATGTCCGACTTCGGAATTACAAGGCGGAATTTGTCCGCCCCGATTTTTTCGAGCTGGACGGTTTTCGATTCGACTGCGCCGTTTTGCGAATGCGTGCGGATTTCCGCAGTTTCGGCAAAAAGCCCCGACACCGCAAAAAGCGCGGCTAATAATGGCATTGTTTTTTTCATATATAGATAGTGTTTGCGTTGTGTTTTGCCGATTTAGGAAATCCGAAAAATGCGGCGAAAACAAGCATATTTTCGGATTTCAATCGGGCTCCATTTTCGAACATGCCGTTTTTTCCGGTAGTTCCCGTCCTAGCCTGAAAGCCGCGGATTGCTGCCGAACGCCGAGTCTGCATGAACCGTTTTTTCTTCCTTTTAAACGCAATTCGATATTCCTCTTGACAAACCGCGAAAATTTTGAAAAAAAATGCTCTAACGTTTGATGCGGAAATGGGATTTGTCTGCAATTAAAAGCGCTTTTTTGCATTTTTTCAATACTGTAAAGCTTGCCGCGGGCATTGCATGATTCGGCGGAATGCATATTGAATGAAGAAACAAAATGGCTCTAACGTTAGAATATGAAATTTTCAGTCGGATATCAAAGCAACGAACTTTTGAAAAAGTCGATATTGGGAAATCTCGGCAAAATCGCGGAGGTTTATTTTCCGTGGCGGGGTTTCGCAACCGGACGCGGAACGGTCGCCGATTCCTCCGACTCCGAGCGCATTGAGCGCGACTTGTCCGACTACGCCGCCGCCGGGCTGAAAACAAATCTGCTCTTGAACGCAAACTGCTACGGCGGAGCGGCGCAGGAGCGTTCGTTTTTTGAAAAAATCGGCGCGACGGTTCAATATCTCCGCGAAAAATACGCGCTTGCTTCGCTAACCACAACGTCGCCGCTGGTGGCAAGATTTCTGAAAAACAACTTTCCCGAAATCGAAGTTCGCGCGTCCGTCAACATGGAAATCGGCACTCCCGACGGCGTCGACTATTTGGCGCGCTACTTCGACGCGTTTTATGTCAAGCGCGAGTACAACTGGGATTTTCACAGACTCGCCGAATTCCGCGCCCGCTGTGTCGGATTGGGCAAAAAAACGTATATTTTGGCTAACAGCGGCTGCCTGAATTTTTGTTCGGCACGCACTTTCCACGACAATCTCGTGGCGCACCAGAACGAAATATCCGCCAAAGACAATGCGTACCAGTTCTCGGGGATATGCCACGAATTTCTTTCGGACAAAAGCGCGCGGGCGTCGCTTTTGCGCCGCTCCAATTTCATTCGTCCGGAGGACATTTCTGCGTTCGGGGAATTCTGCGACGGCGCAAAGCTTGCGACCCGCACAAACAGGAATCCTTCTGCCGTCGTGGAAGCGTACTGCCGCGGACGTTTCTGCGGCAATTTATGGGAGCTTACCGAACCCGCGCACGCCGCGCACTTTTATCCCGAAATTCTCGAAAACGGAAAAATCCCCTCCGACTACGCCGAAAGGCGCCTGCGCTGCGGGAAAAATTGCCGCAACTGCGGTTATTGCGATTCCGTCCAAAAATCGGCGTCGGGAATATTGAATTTCTTATAGAAAACGAAAAAAACGAAGAAACCGAAAAAACGAAAGGACAGTGTAATGTTGACAAGTCAAATGGTTAAGGACGCGGCGATTGCCGCCGGCGCGGATTTATGCGGCGTCGGCAGCATGGATCGCTTCGAGGGCGTCCCGAAGGAAATGGACCCCCGCTATATTTTCCCTGAGGCGAAAAGCGTTGTGGGAATGGTGTTCAGAATTCCCCGCGGCGTGCAGCGCGGAATAGAGGAGGGAACCCAGTTCTACCAATATCCGTCGATGGCATACGGCGGAATAAACGAGATATACGCGCCCGCTGTTTTGTACCATGTGGGCAAGCTAATCGAAGACTACGGCTACGAGGCCGCCGTTTACAGAAACACGGGCGCGCGCGGTTGCGTCTCCGACATGGACGGCACCCCGGGGAATACCCTTTCGCCCGAAGAGCAGATTCAGGTTATGGAGCAGGCGAAAAAGAAGACCGACCACCACAGAACCGTGCAGTACACGCGCGCGGCGCGCGAAGGTCAGGTTGCGCCCGACTTGCAGTTCCATTTTAGGCTTGCGGGCGTTGCGTGCGGACTTGGCGAAATGGGGTGGAGCAAAATGTTCCTTACTCCGGAATTCGGGCCGCTCCAGCGTCTGGCGTTTCTCTTTACCGACGCGCCGCTCGAACCCGACCCGATGTACTCGGGCAAGCCTCTTTGCCGGCGCTGCATGGCGTGCGCCCGCGAATGTCCGGGCGGCTGCGTGAGCACAACCGAAAGCGTGAAAGTTTCCGTCGGCGGAAAAATCTGCGAGTGGGGCAAGCTCGACGAATGGAAGTGCTACGCTTTCTATACGCACGGCGGCAGAAAATTCAATCCGTTCGTGCCGAAGGAGGTTTGGGACAAAAACGAGAACGGAGACCTCGACCTGCTCGAAGGCAAAAAGAGCGCCGCCAACGAAGAGGAAATCCTCAAAGTCTACGGCGCGCTCGAAAAGTATTTTCCGACATGGGTCGGCTACAATATGGCCAAGTGCGGAGGCTGCATTCGCGCGTGCGTGAGCATGCTCGAAAAGAAGGGCGGCTGCATGCACGGAAGATTCGAAAAACCCCTTAGAACGGGCAGGGCTTGGGTAATGGACAGATAGGAGCGCACCATGATAAATTCGGAAATCATAAAACGCAAGGCATTGGAATTCGGGGCTTCGGCGGTCGGCATTGGCGACATCAGGCATTTTGCGGACGCCCTGCCCCAGCGCGACCCGAAGAAAATCCTTCCCTCCGCAACGTGCGTGATAGGATTCGCGTTTCGCGTTCCCCGCGCGCTGTACAGCGCCATGGACAGGGGAAGCCAATTCTTCAATTATACGCAAATCGGCGTCAAATACATCGACGAGGACTTGGCGGAAATATTCCTGCTGAAAATGGGCGGGTTAATCGAAAACGAAGGCTACGACGCCTGCCTGCAACGCAACGTCTCCAATCTGCGAATAAAGGGCGACAAGTCTACGAATCCCGAAGTTGTGGACACCTACGAGCTTGTCCACTCCGAGCCCGTTTCGCCCGATAAACCCGCGCCAGACATCATAATGGACTTCGCCGAAGCCGCCAGAATTTGCGGACTCGGCGCGGTCGGTAGGTCCGGTTCGGTGATATTGCCGAAAATCGGGCCTTTTGCGCGGTTTGCGTATATCGTCACAGACGCGCCGCTCGAATGCGACGAGCCGTTCTCCGAAAACTTCTGCGACGGCTGCCTCGAATGCGCGAAGGCGTGCCCGGGCAAGGCGATAGGCGCAAACGGGCTCGACACTTGGCAGTGCGCCGTGTACTACCGCGGGGCGCACAACTCCAATCCGTTTATGACGGACGCGTTTCTTGCGGATTCCTCCGAGCGCGAGGCCGTCATCAACGGCGAAAAGGTATTCGACAGCAAAAGCGCGCGCTCGATATACCCCAAGCTCGACTTCCTGCCGAGCCAAACCGGATACGCGCCCTGCCTGTGCGGCAAAAAGTGCGATTTCGCATGCTACAAACACTTGAAGGAGATTGACGCAATATGAAAACTTTGAAGGAAAAAATAGTCAGACGCTTTCTGCTCGACGGCGCGGATATCGTGAAATTCGGCAACATTGAAAGAATGGGCGACCCCGCCGTACGGCGGATTATGCCCGAAACGAAAACCGTGATTTGCGCCGCCTTCCGCCAACTGCGCGGCGCAAGGCGGGGTATAGAGGAGGGGTCTACATACTACCAGTATACGACTAACGCGGTCGAAACTCTCGAAGAGACCGTCATGCCGCTTGCGCTTCTCCGCGCTTGCGGAGTTTTGGAGGACGCGGGCTTCGAGGCTCTTCCTCAACGCCGCAACCAGCTCGTGATGTCCGGCGAGGACGGAACAAACCCCGAAGTAGACTACTCCGAAATATACAGGGGGAAAACGCCCGAAAACCAGTTGGACTTTGCGCGCTGCGCCGTCGACTGCGGCTTGGGTGAAATAGGGCTTTCGGGCTCGGTTTTGACCGACGACTTCGGTCCTTGCCAACGCTGGGTGTTCGTGCTGACCGATGCCGAGCTTCCGCCCGACCCTGTTCCCGCGGCGCACCTGTGCGACAAATGCGGAAAATGCGTTTCGGCGTGCCCCGGAAGGGCTCTTTCGCCCGACGGCAGGCTCGACACATGGCAGTGCGCCGCCTATTACATGGGCGCAAACCGCTCCAAAAATCCGTTCATGCCGCCCGATGCCTTTGCCGGCGAGCCGGACAGGCTCGCCGTAATTTCCGGCGAGGCAAAGCTCTCCCCCGAACGCGCGCGTGAAATAATAGACGATATCCATTTCTATCCGCCGATAAAGCACGCCTATTGCGCGAGCATTTGCGGACGGGCGTGCGATACAGAATGCTATGTCCATCTTGAAGAAACCGGCGCGCTCAAACGCAAATTCAAAACGCCGTTCCGCAAGCGTCCGCAATGGTCGCTGTCGATTGACGGGGAATAGGAGGGGCGCATGGACGAATATGTGAAAACGCTTTCGGACGAAACCCGCCGGCGGTATCGTCTCTACGCGTACGCTTCTACGTGGTTCGGCTGTTTTTCGGACGTCGTAATGGACAGCAGCGCAATCATCATTCTGTACATAGCCGCCCTCGGGGGAGGCAACGGAATGGTAATGTTTTCTACAAGTCTTGTCGGCATAATGTCTATGTTCTTTCTTATTCCGACTTCGCGTAGTGTTGACAACTTAGGAATAAATAAGTGAATAGGCATTGCCTGCTACATAGCGTTCGCGTCGTATTTGACAATGGCGGCGGGAGCGTTCTGCGGCAGCTGGCTCGGCAAATACGTCGCGATATTCGGCTGCATGTGCTACTGCGTTTCCAAACCGCTTTGGATGGGCGCGTGGTTTCCGCTGCTTACGAACATTCTGCTTCCGTCGGAACGCGGCGACTTCCTCGGATTCATGCGTTTCAGCTACAATATTCTGACGGGAACCGTGCTGTTCGCGGTCGGGGTTGCCATGGGAGAAAAGCCTCCCATATGGCTCTTGCAGGCTGTGATTGCGATAACTGGAATGCGCGTTCTTGGAAGGATTTTCTTCATCGCGAAGATAAAAATCCCCCCGCACGTTCCGACAAAGCACAATTTGCGCAAGGCGGTATCCACCGCTTTCAAAAATTCGTCGATGGTAGGTTTTTGCGCATATGTGTGTTTTTTGAGCGTCGCATTTATGCCCGTGATTCCGCTTGCATTCGTATACATGAAAAACGGGCTCGACTGCGGAGACAACGTTGTCCAAATAATATCGTCGATAGGGATAGGCGGGCAGATACTGAGTTTTTTGGTGTACGGAAGGCTCGTGCGCAGAATCGGAATAAGGAATATGCAGCTGCTTGTCCACGGGCTGTTTGTAGCCATTCCCGCCGCGCTGTTTTTCTGCGGAAACTCGACGCCGTTTCTTCCCGAAATCACGGGGTTTTTGCTGTTCTCAGCAAGCTTCGCATACGGATGTTTTTACTGTTCGTTCTCGCAGGAGACCCTTGCTTTGGCGCGTCCCGGCAATGTCGCGATGGCGACCGCCGTCTGCCAGACCTACCAGTTGGCGGGCACGGCAATCGGCAGAAGTGCGACTTCGTTCGTGCTAGGCTACGGCATACTTTCCGCCGCATGGACAGTCGGCGGAACGGCGTTCAACCATTTCCAGACGCTGTTTTTGATATGCGCGGCAATGTCGCTGCTTTCGGCGGTGCTGCTGGTTTGCATTCCGAGCGTCATGCCCGAAAACGACAACTACTACAACCCGTGATTCCCGAATACATAAAACTGTCCAGTGGCGCGGTCGAGGCGGTGTTTGCCGAAAAACGCTACCGCGGCACGCGTTTCGACCGCGCGGGCGAAATCGTATCCCTGAAATTTCGCGGCTTTGAATATTTCGGGAAATGGACGGATTGTCCCGACCCCAGCTTCCACGACTGCATTTCGGGAGTGCCGGAGGAGTTCGCGCAAATCGGATACGACGCCGCTCCGGTCGGCGGCGTTTTCCTGAAAATCGGGGTCGGTGCGCTCGTAAAACCCGATTCCGCGCCGTACAATTTCCGCAGAACATATCCGGTATCGGACGCGGGCGGGCGTCGGTCGGCATTTTCGGAAGATTCGGCCGAGTTCGTCCACGGCATGGATACGAACATCGGGTACGCATACGAGTATACCAAGAAAATACGGCTAGAAACGAACGGGATTTCCGTATCGCACAGTCTGGAAAATACGGGAGAACGGACAATCGAAACATCAGTGTACGACCACAACTTTTTCACGTTCGGCGGCGCGGCCGCAGGCGGCGGAACAAGCGTCGATGTCCCGTTCGGCTGGAACGGGGAACGCCTTGCCGACTTCGACGCTCTGGTCGAAATTTCGGGCGGGAGAATTTCCTTCAAACGCGCGGTGGCGGCAGGAGAGTTCGCGCTCTTGAAGGGCGTCAAGACGCCGCCCGGCGCAGCTTCCTACGACATAGCAGTCTCGTGCGCGGCGGGCGGAGCGGCGCGGAACGTCCGCATAAAATGCGACCGTCCGAACGCGAGAATGAACTTTTGGGCATGCTCCTCATGCGTGTGTCCCGAACCGTTTGTGGACATTAACGTAGCTCCGGGCGGGGCGTTCGAATGGAATATAGACTATTCGTTTTCATGAAACTTTCGGCGGACAACAAGCATTGGCGCTTTGCTCGGCGTTGGCGGAATTGTTGCAATAGTTCTTGCGCGGGGGGGCGTGATATGGTATTGTGTCTCTAATACAAAGGGGGACACATGAAAAAATGCACACTGTTTATCGTATATATGCTTGCGGGCTTGGCGTCGTTCGCGTCGCAGAATCTGATTAAAAACGCCGACCTCAAAAACGGCTTGCTCGATTTCGGGTTCAGCGATTCCGCGCCCGAGACGCTCGGCGTGAAAATCGAAAAATTTTCCGACTCCGCTAACTCGCTTTCGTATTCCGCGGGAGAGTCGTGCCTCGGCGGGCTGAACCTTTCGGAAGTCCGCGTTTCGCGCGATGGCGTCTACGAAATTTCGTTTTCGGCCAAGGCGTCGCACCCGCTGCAAATCCGCCTGCTTGCGCTTGCAAACGGCAACACCGTCTACCGCCACCAGCTGGCGAAGTTCGACGTCGGCACGGAGTGGAAAAAGTATTCGTACAAGCTCGACATGAAAAGATTTCGGGTTCTTGACGAGTGGCTGCCGCTCCGTTTTGAGAAGGTCTCGAAAGCCGCCGCGCGGCTGTCTTTTGCCGACTTTCGTCTTGTGCCGCAGTCGGGGGCTGTTGAAACTCCTAATTTTTCGGTTTTAATTGACGAAACGAAGCTTTCGGCTGATTCCTCGTTCCTAAAAAAAATTACGAAAAGATTTTCCGCCGAGTGTGTTTCGAACGCCGCCATATTC
>JAJXPD010000018.1:0-3826 GCA_021641325.1 Opitutales bacterium | reverse complement strand
TATTCGACAAAAATGCGGAAGTTTCCGCCGCCATTGCGGGGCGGAATTTCGGCGCGGCAAAAACGGCGAAGCTCGACTGGTTTGTATCGCCGAAATATTCCGAGGAAGTGCTCGCGAAAGGTTCGGCGGAAATCGAGCTTCCTTCGGGGGATTTTTCCAAAGAATTTGTCTTCAATGCGCCCGACAAAAACGGATTGTATGTTTTGAATTTTTCCGTGGACGGCGAGAAATCGGGCTGCGTTCCGTTT
This sequence comes from Opitutales bacterium, assembly GCA_021641325.1. Taxonomy (GTDB): domain Bacteria; phylum Verrucomicrobiota; class Verrucomicrobiia; order Opitutales; family Intestinicryptomonadaceae; genus Merdousia. The sequence goes on along the minus strand of JAJXPD010000018.1, from coordinate 3,578 downwards.
GCAGTGTCGCCCCGCATGAGGGTTGCGGCGTGAGACCTTCCCGTAGACTTGGGCTACTGCGGCGTGTTCACAAACGGAGAGTCGGGCTGCCCGACCGCCGAGGAAATTGCGTATCTTGCCGATTCCGGCATTGTCTATCTGCGCATGTGGGACGGCGGCAACCCCTTCAACTGGCGCGTGATTGAGCCGAAAGAGGGCGTCTACGAATGGACCGTCGCCGACGAAACCGTGCGCCTTGCCGCAAAAAACAAATTGCAGGTTGTGCCCGTGCTCGGCGGCATGTTCTTTGTTTATCCGCCCGAAATGGGGCTGCGCGGGCACAGGCAGGCCGACTGGCTCTACGCGAAATCGGAGGTTGTGCGCACCTTGCAGGGCTTCGAGAATCAGGGGCGCAAGGCGATAAAGCCGCCGCTCGAAGACTGGAAGCGCATGGTTTCCGCAGTCGCCGAACGCTACAAGGGCAAAATAAAATACTACGAAGTCATGAACGAGCCGAACATCATTTGGCGCGACTTTGCAACCTACTATCCGTATTTGGAGTCGGCGCACGACGTTTTGAAGGGCGTCGACGCCCGCAATCGGGTTGTGGGCTTTTCCACTACGGGCGACTACGGCGGCAACATCAACGGGTTTTTCGCCACGATGCTTAAAATGGGCGCGGGGAAATTCTGCGACGTCGCCTCGTTCCACTCGTATTCCGCGCTGTTCGAGGACACTCCGAAAAGCGGCACGGAGGTCATCTCGCAGTTCAAGAAAAATCTGGTCGAAAACGGCGTCAACGTTCCGCTGTGGCACACCGAGCTATATTATATAAACCCGATGTGCAAGGGCGGCGGCGACCACGCAAACGGCCCCGTATTCCACGCGGGATATCTTATCCGCCGCTATTTGGTTGACGCGTCGTCGGGCGTCCGCGCTTCGATTCTCCTGCCCGGGGCGACGCTCGGCTCGAAGAACGGCTCGAATTGCAAAACGGCGAATTTCGCGCGCGGCAGGTACATTCCCTACGCATCGGTTGAAGCTCCCGAAATTTCGGCAAACGAAAGGTTTCTGGTTTCGGCGGTCTTCGCGAAAATGCTGTACAAAACAAAATACGCAGGCTCGCGCGAGCTTCGCGACGGCATGCTTGCCTACAAATTCGCGGGCAAAAAATCGAAAAAGGCGGTTGCGGCTCTCTTCTGGCTCGGCTGCCACCTCGAAAACCTGAACCTCGACCGCTCGAATTTGAAGACAAAGCTCGTAGACCCGATGGACAGAAAGCCGCTCAACCTCGGAAAGCTTCCCGAAGGCGTGGGCGTGTTCGACGTTTTCGGAAACGCGCTCGCGTCGGACTCGAACGGCGACGTCGTCGTTCCCGTCTCGCCGATTCCCGTCTACATCAAGGCGGACGACTCCGTTCTGCTCGACGTTTTCCTGAAAAACCTTGAATAGCCGCCGCCTCCCGCGCCCGCCGATAAGTGTTGACTTGCGGCGGGCATGCGCTGAATAATTGCGGCAAAACTTTTGTCATGGAGATTATATTCGTAGCGGGCAATCCAGAAAAATGGTCGTTGCAGATTGCGGGCGTGCGCGTTGTCTCGCCCCGCCGATACATCACCGACCCCGAATTTGCGCGGCTCGGCGCGTTCAGGGTTTTCAACCTCTGCAACGCGTTCAAATATCAGGATATGGGCTACTATGTGTCGCTGCTTGCCCGCGCGCGCATGCACAATCCCGAACCGTCCGTGAAGACGATTATGGATTTCCGCTCGCAGGAAATGATAAAACACATGTCCGACGACGTTTCCGACGTCGCAAACCGCGCGCTCGCAAACTGCGGCGACGGCAAGTTCAAGCTCGACGTCTACTTCGGGTGCAGCGTGAACCCCGCGTACGCGCGGCTCGCCCGCAGGCTCTTCAACCTCTTCCGCGCTCCGATGTTCCGCGCCGATTTCAAGCGCGGCAAGAAAAAGTGGAAACTCTGCGGCGTCAAACCGATTTCCTCGCACGATATTCACGGCGACGAGCGCGACTTCGTTTCGTCGGTCGCCGAAGAATACATAACGCGCCGCCACAGGGCGTCGGAGTCGCCGTCGAAGAGCCGCTACTCAATCGGCATTCTGATTGACGAAAACGAGGAGCTTCACGCGTCGAATCCCCGCGCCCTCTCGAAGTTCGCGCACGCCGCCGGAAGCGTCGGCTTCTCCTGCGAGTTCATCACAAAGGACGACTTCGACAGGCTCAACGAGTTCGACGCAATCTTTATCCGCGCCACCACAAACGTCAACAACTACACCTACACTTTCGCCCGCGCCGCAGAGGCTGAGGGCATTGTGGTTGTGGACGACTGCAACTCGATTATCCGCTGCGCAAACAAGGTTTTTCAGGCGGAACAGGCGGCGATTCGGCGGATTCCGACGCCAAAAACGTTCATCGTCCACAAGGACAATTTCGAAAAAATCGAATCCGAAATTCCCTTCCCCATCGTCATAAAACAGCCCGACAGCCAGTTCTCGCAGGGCGTCTACAAAGTGGACGATTCGCGCGAATTGAAAAAGGTTCTCGAAAAGCTTTTGCGCCGCTCCGACCTGCTCATCGCGCAGGAATTTGTGCCGACAAAATTCGACTGGCGCGTCGGAATCTTCGACCGCAAGCCGATTTTTGCGTGCAAATATTTCATGGCAAAAAAGCACTGGCAGATTGTCAACAAAGACAAAAACAACGCCGAGGGCGGATTCGAAACGCTCCACATAGACGACGTTCCCAAGCGCGTGCTGGACGTCGCCCTGAAAACCGCAAACCTCGTCGGCAACGGGCTTTACGGCGTAGACGTGAAGGAGACCGACGACGGCAGGGTGCTTCTGATTGAAATCAACGACAACCCGAACATCGATGCGGGCATCGAGGACAAAATCGCGGGAATGTCGCTCTACGAAACAATCATGCGCGGCTTCATGGACAGGGTGAACAAAACGAAAAACCTCGTCGAGGACTCGAAAAGGAACGAAAAAAATGAAAAGTGAGCTTGCAATCAGGCGGACGCCGACGCTTGCCGACATTCCGCGCGTGCGCGAAATCATGAAATCGAGCGGTTTTTTCGACAGGGTTTTCGACGAGTACGACTGCGCCGAAGAGGAGCTGCGCGGGGCAATCGACGGAAGCGGCGAAATTTTCATATTCGCGGAGCTTGACGACAGGGTGGTCGGGTTTGCGTCGTACGAGCGCGAGGCATGCTGCGAATCGCTCTACTATCTCGACTGGATTGCGGTTGACAATACGGTTCGCGGGCACGGAATAGGGCGGCGGCTTGTCGAGGCAATCTTGGCCGACGTTGCGGAGCGCGGCGCAACAAAGCTGCTGTTGCAGACGTCGGGCAGGGAACAGTATTTGCCGACAAGAAAATTTTACGAAAAACTGGGCTTTGTGAAAGAAGCGGAAATATCCGACTATTATTCCCCCGGAGAATCTTCCATCTTCTACGGTAGGGGCGTGAAAACGCCCCTCTAAGAGCGTTTCGCGAGTGTCTCAGACTGCTCGCGTACGTTTAGTACGCCACGCACCCTGAGCCACTCGCAAAGCCACTCTTATAGGGGCATTTT
>JAJXPD010000017.1:13880-18649 GCA_021641325.1 Opitutales bacterium | reverse complement strand
GTCATAGGGTCATACGCTGTCGTGCGCATGAGCTGGCGGGCGATGGCATCGGCCCCGAAGTTATGGAACAGGCTTTGCGCGTTATTAAATGCGCATGCGACAAGCACTCTATTGCTTTAGACTACACCAAGTGCGATGTGGGCGGAGCTGCAATAGACAGCCAGGGCGAAGCGTTGCCTAAGTCTACGCTAGATGTTTGCCACAATTCCGACGCAATTCTTTTCGGCTCGGTAGGCGGCCCAAAGTGGGAACACCTGCCCCCCAAGCAGCAGCCCGAAAGAGCGGCTTTGTTGCCAATCCGCAAAGAATTTAAGCTTTTTGCGAACTTGCGCCCCGGCTTGCTTTATAAGGAAATTACAGCTGCAAGCCCCCTTAAAAGCGAACGCATACCCGAAGGTATCGACATTGTCTGCATAAGGGAGCTTACTGGCGGCATATATTTTGGCGACAAGCAAACCAAAACTTTGCCCGACGGCGACATTTATGCAAGCGACACAATGGCATATAAAAAGAGCGAAATAGAGCGCATTGCCGAAGTTGCGGCGCAAACCGCAATGAAGCGCACAAAGCGCGTATGCTCGGTAGACAAGGCAAACGTTTTGGAAACCTCGGTTTTGTGGAGAAACACGGTTAAGGAATTTTTCGAAAAGAAATATCCGCAAATAGAGCTTTCGCACCTTTATGTAGACAACGCCGCAATGCAGCTTGCGCGCGACCCCAACCAGTTCGACGTCTTCTTCACCGAAAACATGTTCGGCGACATTCTTTCCGACGAAATGGCGGTAATCTGCGGCTCGCTCGGCATGCTTTGCAGCGCGTCGCTTGGCGACATCAAGAACTCGCTCGGCTTGAAGTTCGGTCTGTACGAACCCGCGGGCGGCACCGCTCCCGACATCGCGGACAAGGGCATAGCAAACCCCTGCGCCCAGATTCTGTCGGCGGCGTTGATGCTCCGCTACTCGTTCGGACAGGACGAAATCGCGGCGGAAATCGAAAAGGCGGTGCGCGGCGCGGTATGCTCCGGCGTGCGCACGGGCGACATCGCGTTCGGCATGAAAGCCGTCTCCACCGACGAGATGAAACGCGCCATCATCGAAAGACTCTAATAAACACAAAATATCCATATGGAATCCGCAGAAATTAGAAAAAGTTTTCTGGAATTTTTCAAATCGAAGGGACACACGATAGTTCCGTCGGCGCCGCTGTTGCCGACATCGCCCAACCTGCTCTTCACGAACGCGGGCATGAACCAGTTCGTTCCGTACTTTCTGGGCGAGGAAAAAAATCCGTTTCTGCGCGCCGCCGACACGCAAAAGTGCATTCGCGCGGGCGGCAAACACAACGACCTCGAAGACGTGGGCTTCGACACATACCACCACACGTTCTTCGAAATGCTCGGCAACTGGTCTTTCGGAGACTACTTCAAGAAAGAGGCAATCAACTGGGCTTGGGAGCTTCTGGTGGACGTGTGGAAATTCCCCAAGGAACGCCTGTACGCGACGGTCTACAACCCGTCGGAGGGAGAGCCCGCGGAGTTCGACGAAGAGGCGTACGGCTACTGGATCGAAGTGTTCGAAAAGTACGGGCTTGACCCGAAAGTCCACATCAAAAAATGCGGCAAGAAAGACAACTTCTGGATGATGGGAGAAACCGGCCCCTGCGGCCCCTGCTCCGAAATCCATATGGATTTGACCCCAAAGGGCGACACCGAGGGCGCGCTCGTAAACGCAGGCTCGCCGCTTTGCATAGAAATCTGGAATCTGGTTTTCATGCAGTTCAACGCGCAGCCCGACGGCACGTTCGTTCCGCTTAAAAGCAAGAATATCGACACGGGCATGGGCTTCGAGCGCGTCGCGGGAATCATGGCGACTACAAAGAATTTCGCCGACTTCTCGCAGCTCGCCTCGAACTACAACAGCGACCTCTTTACCGACATCTTCAAATACATCTCGCACATGTCGGGCAAAGTATACAGGGGAACGCTCCCAAAAGACCCGCGCGACATGTCCGCGCAGGAGCTTACCGACTGCGTTTTCCGCGTGCTCGCCGACCACGTCAGAACACTCACGTTCTCTATTGCCGACGGAATTATCCCCGGAAACGAGGGCAGGAACTACGTTCTGCGCCGCATTCTCCGCCGCGCGGTGATGTACGGAAAGCGCCTCGGGCTCGAACGCGGCTTCTTCACAAAGCTCACCGAGCCCGTCATCGAAAAAATGTCGCCGTTCTTCCCAGAGCTTAAAGAGCAGCGCAAGATGATTGTAAAGACAATCGAGGCCGAGGAAACGAGCTTTGCGCGAACCCTCGACAGGGGCTTGGAGCTTCTCGACAGAATCACGACGACCGACGGCAAAATCAGCGGCGAACAGGCGTTCGCGCTCTACGACACATTCGGATTCCCAATCGACCTTACAGAGCTTATCGCCAGAGAACGCAACATGCCCGTAGATACCGAGGGCTTCGAGCGCGAAATGGAAAAGCAGCGCAAGCGCGCCCGCGACGCGCAGACGCGCAAGGTCATCAGCGTATCAGACCTCTCCGAGGCTGGGCACGCTACGCAGTTCATAGGGTACAGCTCCGACAACCTCGCGAATTTCACGACGACAATCAGCGCAATTCTCGAAGACGAAGACGCCGACTACATCATTCTGCCCCAGACCCCGTTCTATGCGGAAAAGGGCGGACAGGTCGGCGACACGGGCTTCATCGAAATCGACGGCGTGGCGCACGAAGTAATAGACACAAAGGCGGACAAGGCAGACCACATTCTCCACAAAGTCCGCAAGGGCGTGTTCAAAAGCGGAATGGTCGGGCGCGAAGTCGTGGTGTCGGTGGACTGCCTGCGCAGACGCGCAATCCAACGCCACCACACGGCGACGCACATTCTGCACTGGGCGATGAGGCAGGTTCTGGGAACGCATATCAGACAGGCGGGCTCGTACGTAGACGCCGAACGTCTGCGCTTCGACTTTACCCACTACGAAGCCCCGACGCCCGAACAGCTCGAAGAAATCGAAAGGCTCGCCAACGCGAAAATCCTCATGAACGAGCCGGTCAAGTGGCGCGTGCTGCCCCGCAACGAAGTCCCGCCCGAATGCATGGCGCTCTTCTCGGAAAAATACGGCGCGGTTGTGCGCATGGTGGAAGTGGGCAGTTTCAGCAAGGAGCTTTGCGGCGGCACGCACGTTGCGGCCCTCGGCGAAATCGGCTTCATAAAAATCCTCGGCGAGGGCGCGATTTCCGCGGGAACGCGCCGCATAGAGGCGGTTGCGGGCGTGGCGGCGCTGAACCGCGTGGACAAAATGCAGTCGACGCTCGGCGAAGTCTCCCGCGCGCTCTCGTGCAAGCCCGAAGAGGCGTCGGCAAGGCTCAAAAAGCTCGTCGAAGCAAAGAACGAGCTTGAAAGGGAGCTTAAAAATTTCAGAAAGGAAAGCGCAGGCAAGCTCGCAAAGAGCCTCGCAAACGACGCAATCCTCAAAGACGGAAAAACTCCGTTCATGGTGAGAATCGTCGAAGCGGAAAACCCCGCGGAGATGCGCCAGCTTGCGGTTGACGCAATCAGGGAGCGTCCCGACGGCGTGGCGGTGCTGGGGGCGGCTTTCGGCGAAAAGGCGACGGTGCTCGCGCTCTGCTCGCCCGACGCAGTGGCGGAGGGAATCAAGGCGGGCGACATCGTGCGAGAGCTCGCCGGCAAGCTCGGCGGCAAGGGCGGCGGCAAGCCCGACTTCGCGCAGGGCGGCGGCTCGGCGAAGGACATCGCAAAAATCTTCGACGAATACAAAGCCGAAATAAAATAACGCCATGTATTTAAAGCAGCTGACAATCAACGGGTTCAAGAGCTTCGCCGACAGGACGGAGCTACCCCTTACCCCCGGCATTACCTGCATTGTCGGCCCCAACGGCTGCGGCAAAAGCAACATTGTAGACTCAATTCGCTGGGTGTTGGGCGAGCAGAGCGCAAAGGCGCTGCGCGGCGGAAAAATGCAGGACGTCATTTTTCAGGGCACGGAAACGCGCAAGCCGCTGCAATTCTGCGAAGTCAGCCTGCTTTTTTCGGACTGCGAAGGCCAGCTTGGCACAAACTTCAACGAAGTGGAAATCACGCGGCGCGTCGGGCGCGACGAAGGCAGCGAATACTTCATCAACGGCAAGGCGGCGCGCCTTAAAGACATTCAGACGCTGTTCATGGACACGGGCGTCGGGCGGGTGTCGTACTCGTTCATGGTGCAGGGGCAAATCGACCAGATTCTGTCTTCGAACCCCGGCGAGAGACGCTCGATTTTCGAAGAGGCGGCGGGCATTACAAAATACAAAACGCAACGCCGCGAAGCCCTCAACAAGCTCGCGCTCGTAGACCAAAACCTCGCGCGGGCGACGGACAGAATCGAGGAAATCGGGCGGCAAATCGGCACGCTGAAACGTCAGGCGTCGAAAGCGCTGCGCTACAAGCGGGCGAGTTTCAGGCTGAGGCACCTCGACCTCGCGCTGAACGCAAAAAACTACGCCGACCGCTCCGAGCAGCTCAAAGCCGACGAGGAAACGCTGAAAAAAATTTCGTCCGACATTTTCGAGCTTGACCGCAAGCTCGCGGCGGCGGAGGAAACCCTCGCCCGCATGCGCGCCGAGCGCGGCGAATGCGCCGCCCAGCTTGAATACCTGCACCAAAGCGCGGCGGAAACGCGCTCGCAAAAGGAGCAGGCGGAAAGAAACTGCGAGTTCGCGGCGGTCAGAAAGCGCGACCTCGCCGAACGCATAGAACAGATTTCGAC
>JAJXPD010000017.1:0-13870 GCA_021641325.1 Opitutales bacterium | reverse complement strand
TCTCGAAGGCAGGGCAAAAGGCGACGCCGAAGTAAAGCAAATGCAGCTGAACTTGGTGTCCGCCGACGACGAAGTTTTCCGCAGGCAGAGCGAGGAACTTGCCGAAACGGAAAGCATGCTCCGCGCCGCGGAGGAGGAACTCTCGAAGGCAAAGCGCGACGCCCTCATGGGCGAAAGCTCCATTACGCGCCTCAGGGCGAACTGCACGACGCTCGAAGTCGATTTGAAGTCGTACCAAGTGCGCCACGCGGCGGTGTCGGACTCCGTCTTCCAGCTGAAAGAGGAAAGCGCGGCTCTCGAAAACCGCAAAAACGAGCTTGACGCCGCCCTCGAAAACGCAAACGAAAGGCTCGGCAACGCCGAGGCGGACACTACCGACGCCCAAGCCCGTTCGGAGGAACTGCGCGCCCAGTACCGAAACAGACAGGCGGAAATCCAGCAGCTCGACAGACAGCTTGCGAGCAAAAGCGCAAGGCTCGGGCTTCTCAACGATTTCCAGTCGCGCATGGAGGGCTTCTCGGAGGGCGTCAAGGCGATTGTCAAGGGGCGTCTTTCGGAGTGCATCGACCCGTCGAACGTGAAAATCGTAAGCCAAAACGTGGAGGTCGCCGACGGCTGGACTTCCGCGTTCGAAACGCTCCTCGGAAGCGCGCTCGACGCCGTCGTTTTGGAGGACTCCTCCAAGCTCGCCCAGACGCTCTCGCTTCTGCGCGAAAGAAACCTCGGCAACGCCTGCATTCAGATTCCGCAGTCGAACTTCGGGGAGTCGCAGACGCCGCTGCCCGACGGAATCCGCAGGGGCGCGGACGTCGTCAAAACAGACAGGGAAGACCTTAAACGCTTTGCGGCAAACCTCGTTGCGGGCTGCTATTTCTGCGAAAACATAGCCGACTTTGCGGCGTTTGCGGCGGCGTCGCCCGACTTCAAATTCGTGGCCGCCGTCGCCCGCGACGGCAGCATGCTCGACGCCCGCGGAATCGTCTACGCCGCCAGCGGCGAAAAGCGCGACACCGAAAGCAGCTTCATTTTGAGGAATCAGGAAATCAAACGCCTGAAAGCCGAAATAGAATCCGAAAACGCCGCCCTCACCTCGCTCACCGAGGGCGCAATGGAAATCAACGCGCAGCTCGACGCCGCCGAGCGCGAGATTGAAAACCGCAAAAACGCAGCCGCCGAAATCAAGCGCGAAATCGCGTCGATAAACGGACAGACGGCGGGGGTTGCGGCGTCGCTGGCGGAGAAAAAGGCGGAGATTGAGAAAAAGTCGGCGTCGCTGGCGGAGATGGAAAACTCGCGCTTCGAGGCGCAGGACAAGCTCGACTCCGCGACAAAGGCTCTCGCGGAGGCGGAGCAGACAATAGAAAACGCCCGCAACCTCACAGAGCAAAAGGAGCGCGAAATCGCCGAACTGCGCGAAAGCAAAGACCAAAAATACGCGGTCGTTTCCGAAACGCGCCTCGAGCTGGCGCAGAAACGCTCGCGCCTCGAAAGCCTCGAACGCGGGCTGGCGGCGACCGCCGAACAGCAGAACGAGACAAGGATTTTGATAGAAAAACGCTCGGCGGAGTCGCGCTCGCTTTCCGAGCAAATCGCGAAGTTCGACGACGAAACAGCCTCCGAAAAACGCCGAGCCGAAACCCTCGCCGAAACCCTCCGCGAGCAGCTCGAAACGATAGAGGCGGGGCGCGTGAAATTTTCCGAATGCGAAAACAAAATCGCCGCGTTCGAGGCGTCGCTCACGGGCGACCGCGAAGCGCAAATGCGCAACAACGCCGCGAAAAACGAATGCGACGTCCGCGTGGCAAAGCTTCGCGCAAAGCTCGACTATGTGGCGGAGCGCGTGCTCAACGAGTACGAGACGGAAATAGCGTCGGTAGACTGGAAGTCGGAGCTTTGGAAGTCGGACGAAGAATTCGAGTCTAAAATAAAGCTCGAAGAATTGGAGGAAGGCGAAGTCGCCCCCAAGCCCAAGCGCGAGCGCGGCGAACCCACCGAAGCCGACCTCGCCGAAATGGACAACACCGACTTCTCCAAAATTGACGACGAAGTGCGCGAGCTGCGCGAGCGCATAAACGCCATGGGCGCGGTAAACCTCGTGGCAATCGAGGAATACGCCGAGCTGAAAGAACGCTACGACTTCCTCAAAAAGCAAACCGACGACCTCTGGACGTCGAAAAACGCGCTCGTCGCCGACATCGACGAAATCAACGCCACAAGCCAAAAGCTTTTTGCCGACACTTTCGAGCAAATCAAAAAGAATTTCCAGTTCACTTTCCAGAAAATCTTCGGCGGCGGCACTGCCGACCTCAAACTGGTCGAGACCGAAGACGTGCTCGACAGCGGCATCGAAATCGTCGCGCGTCCCCCAGGAACGGTTCTCAAAAGCCTGTCGCTGCTTTCGGGCGGGCAGAGGACGATGACTGCGGTCTCCCTCCTCTTTGCAATCTACATGGTAAAGCCAAGCCCGTTCTGCGTGCTCGACGAGCTTGACGCGCCCCTCGACGACGCCAACATCGGGCGCTACACCGACCTGCTCAAAGAGTTTACCCACTACTCGCAGTTCCTTGTAATCTCGCACAACAAAAGGACGATGTCGGCGGCGCAGACAATCTTCGGCGTCACCATGCAGGAGCGCGGCGTCACCCGCCTAATCTCCATGAAACTAAAAGATGCAGGCTAGCAGCCTGCACGGGTGCGAGTCGCACCTCCCGAAACTTGGGGGCTGACGCCCCCGGGGGTGGATTTCGCTTTGCGAAATTCTCCCCCCCCCAAGGCTAGAGCCTTGACGCCAACAGAGGGGGCTACCGCCCCCAAAAGGCGGGCGCGAGCCGCGGGCGCAAGGTGCGCCTCCCTACGGAGCTTCGCTCCTTTCTGTGGTTATGCGGCGCGGGTATACCCGCGCCTTTCCCCGTTTAGTTCGTATTGGCTTCGCCAATTACTTGCATTGGGAAATGCGATGTTGGAAAGAAACGGATTTAAACAGACAAAAACACGGCAAGGGCGTAAAAATTCGGAAAGAAAAAAATAGGCAAAAAAAGCTTCTTGACAAAAGCGCGGCAAAGCGTAGTGTTCATATTTTTAATAAATTTCAAAGAGGTAATCTACCATGGGACAACCAAAACGCAAACAATCTAAACAGCGCACGCGTATCCGCCGCGCCGCAAACCATTACGAACTTCCCCAGTTCGCAAAAGACCCGACGGACGGCTCCATCTGCATGTCGCACAGGGTTAACCCCTCCAACGGTATGTACCGCGGCAAGCAGGTAATCAGCGTTAAAGTTTAGTTCTTAAAGTCGATAGGCTTTTTTCATCGTAATGCGGGATTTATTTTAATTAATAACTCCCGCGTTTTCTTTAATCGGGGGTCGTGTTTTCGAGCTTCGTTTTGCAAAACTCTTTCCTCTTTTTGGGGAAAAGCGCGGTCGGCTTTTGGGGTTGACTATTCGGCGTTTTTAACCGAAACTTCCAGCCGATTTTTTCTCAGAAAATCAACACGTCATTTTCGATGAGCAACTCAATCCCAACAATAGCCGTAGACGTCATGGGCTCCGACCTCGGGCCAGAAGAATTGATTATCGGCGTCCGGCAGGCACTTTCCTCCGACAAAAGCGACTTCCGCATTATCGTTGTCGGAGATGACAAGGTTATTTCGCCGTTGCTCGTCCGCCACGACGTTCTCAAAGACAACCGCGTGCAGGTCTACAACGCCTCGGAAGTCATCGAAATGGACGAAAAGCCCATTCAGGCCATGAAAACCAAGCGCGACTCCTCCATGATGCGCGCGATAGACCTCGTGAAAATCGGCACTGCCGACGCCGTTCTCAGCTGCGGAAACACCGGCGCTCTCATGGCGGGCGGCACTATCAGACTCCGCACAATGGACGGCATTGAACGCCCCGCGCTCGGCACGGTTATCCCCGGGAAGTTCAAAAATTTCATAATGATTGACGTCGGCGCGGCTCCCGACCCGAAACCCGAAAGCCTTGTAGACAACGCCATTTTGGGTGCAAACTACGCGCACGTGGCTCTCGGAATAAAAAATCCGCGCGTGGGGCTGCTTAGTAACGGCACGGAAGACTGCAAGGGCAACAGCCTTGTCCAGACCGCGCACAGGCTTTTCAAGGCGCAGGAGGGCGTTATAAACTACGGCGGGCTTATCGAAGGCTTCGGGCTTTTCGACGGCGAGTTCGACGTTGTCGTATGCGACGGTTTTACGGGAAACGTCGTGCTGAAATCGCTCGAAAGCTCGGTCAGAATGTTCAAGGACATTCTCAAAGAGGAAATCATGCGCTCGTGGGTCTACAAGCTCGGCATTCTGATTGCCCGCGGGGCTTTCAAAAACCTGAAAAAACGCCTGCCCATCGACAAATTTTCGGGCGCGCCCCTGCTCGGTCTGAACGGGCTTGTGGTCAAGGCGCACGGGTCGAGCAACCGCAAGCAGATTGCGGGGGCGATAGAAATCACTCTGCGCTGCCTGCGCAAACACATGCAGTCGCGCATTAAGGAGGACGTTTCGCGCCTCAAAGAAATCGTCGAAAAGAACAAGGAAACCGCCCGCGAGCGCGAGCGCAAGTCGGCGGAAGAGCACAACACGGCGGGCTGAAAAAATCCTCGGGGAAGGCTACAATGGTTTTAAGCTTTCCCCTTATAAAACGCGGCACTGCCGCAAAAAAAACATCGGACCAAATTTTATCTGAAAGCGACATGAATTTCAAAAAGCCAAACTCCATCGTAATCGCGGGCACGGGAAGCTACGTCCCCGAAAAGACCGTCTCGAACGACGACCTCGCAAAATTTCTCGACACTTCCGACGAATGGATTTTCGAGCGTTCGGGAATACGCCGCAGGCACATCGCAGCCGACGGCGAAGCCGCCTCGGACATGGCTCTCGCGGCGGCGAAGAACGCCCTCGAAAACGCGGGAATCGCCGCCGCCGACATAGACTTGGTCATCGTCACGACCGTCAACCCCGACATGATGTTCCCCTCCACAGCCTGCCTTTTGCAGGCAAAGCTCGGAATCCGCAACAACATTCCGTGCTTCGACCTAAGCGCGGCGTGCTCGGGCTTCGTCTACGGCACGGAGGTCGCGACCCGCATGATGCAAAGCGGGCTTTACAAAAACGCGCTCGTGGTAAGCTCGGAAAAGATGAGCAGCATTGTCGACTGGACGGACAGGTCAACCTGCGTGCTCTTCGGCGACGGCGCGGGCGCGGTCGTGCTAAGCGCGTCTGACGCGGAAAACACGGGGATTCTCGGAACGGTTCTGGGCGCGGACGGCTCCGACACCGCCATGCTGCGCATGCCCGCGGGAGGCTCGCTCATTCCGACCTCGGCGGAAACCGTCGAAAAACGCCTGCACTTTGTGCAAATGGACGGGCGCGAGGTCTTTAAACACGCGGTGAAAATCATGCAGGAAAAGGCGCTCGAAGTGCTCGACCTCTGCAAAGTGCCGCCCGAAAAAGTTTCGCTTCTGATTCCGCATCAGGCGAACACGCGCATTATAGAAAGCGTGGCGAAACGCCTGAAAATTCCCTCGGAAAAAGTATACGTCAACATAGAAAACTACGCAAACACGTCGTCGGCGTCGATTCCGATTGCGCTCGACGAAGCCGCCCGCAACGGCAGAATCAAAAAGGGAGACTACGTTCTGTTCGTGGCGTTCGGCGCGGGTCTGACGTGGGGCGCAACGCTCGTGCTCTTCTAAGGGGCTGGCGGAATTTCGGCGGCGGAATTTTTCGTTTTTTTCGCAGGGAAAAATCCGTGTTTCTTCGGCGGGATTTCCGCTACTTGCGCAGAGCGTAAAATTCAGCCGCGAAAATCGGGCTTAGGCGTTTTTCCGCAGTCCGAAAACGCAAGAATCACTACGGCGGAGACTATCAGCACTATACCCGCAACGAGGTTTGCCGTGCACGATTCCCCCAAAAACACTACGCTTAGCGAAACCGCGGTAAGCGGCTCGAACGCGCCCAAAACCGCCGCGACGGTCGGCCCAGCGTATTTGACGGAATAGGCTATCGCCGTTATCGAAACCGCAGTCGGGATAAGCGCAAGCCCGCATGAATCGAGAATTTCGGAAGCAGTCTGCGGCGCGGCAACGCCGCCCGCAACCGCGCACTTTGCGAACGTAAAAACCGACGCGAGCCCCAAAACCCAAAGCGTAAGTTTAAGCCCGCCGATACCCGCAAGCGGCGACGCCTTTTTAATTATCACCATGTAGAACGCGTAGGAAAGCGCGGAGAGAACCACGAACACCGAGCCTAAGAAATCTACCGAAAGCTCCGCGCCGTCGAGCGCGATTGCCGCAACCCCCGCGGCGGACAGGAATATCGACGAAAACACCGCAAGCCCGAATTTTTCGCCGAAAAACAGCGACATTATCAGAGCCGTGAAAATCGGATAGGAAAACAGAAGCGTGGAAGCCACCCCCGCCGACATTTTCGTAAACGACCAAAACAACGCCTCCGCCGAAAACGCGAAAAGCGCGCCAAGAAGCGCAAGCCAGCCGACCGCGCGAAGCGGAACGCGCAATCCGCCGCGCTCGGAAAACAGCGCGACGGGCGCAAGCAAAACCGCCGCGCCGAAGAAACGCCAGAACATCATCGAGTCTACGGGAAAGCCCGCGCGGATAAGCCGCACCCCGAAAAGCGGGTTCGTGCCGTACGCCACCGCCGAGAGCATTCCGAAAAATATTCCCAAGAATTTGGACATTGCCGCCCCCTATTCTACCGCCGACCGCGCAAAAGACTTCAAAACGTAGAACACCATGCCGCCCGAAATCAGCGCGTACACAAAGCCGTGAACGGGATTTCCGAACGCCGAAACCGAAACGATGTCGACCACAATCGACGGCGTGAGCGCGCACAGCGCAAGCCTTGCGCACTGCCAAAACGTAAGGATAGGATAAACCGTGCGCGAGAGCACGAATGCGGCGATAGTCGTGAGCGAGACGAAAACTGCGTTCGTCGGAATCACGAAAAGGAAGAGGCACGCAAGCGGCGCGATTATGTAAAGCAGCGTGTTTTTCGACGGAAGCATTGCGTCCACGCCGCGCCCGTCCAAAAGTTTGTCGTAGCCCGCGAGCGAAAAGAAAGTCTCGCCGCCGTCTTGCAGGTAGAACGAAACCCTGTCGCGCTCGAACGCGAACATCAGGTCTTTCGTCTTCACGGCGTCAACATAGTTCTGGCTTGCGACGGCGAAGACTTTTCCGTCGCGCCCGCGCAGTTCGACGTCCGCGCCGTCGGGGGTTTTGACGCGCCCGTTTTCGACCTTCACGCCTTTGAGTAGTTCGAGCGCGGGGGCAATCGAGCCGTCGTAAAATTCGCCGAGTACGCGGTGCGTTGCAAGCATCGCCGACGCCGACGAAAGCAGGGAAAGCAGAAAGAAGTACAGAACCGATTTCCACTTCCAGCCGAAAACCGCGTTTTTGTATGCGTCCGTGTTGCCGAACGACAGCCAAAGCATTTTAAATACGTCCATGGTTTTTATTTTTTAGACACCGCCTTTTCGAAAGAGTCTGGCAGCGGAGCTTCCGCGCGGAACTCGACCGTCCGCCCGCCGATTTCGACTGAAAGCCTCGTTTTCAGGCAGTGGAGGAAGAGTCTGTTGAGCTTGGAGGAAGCCCTGAATTTTTTGTTGAATGCGAAATTTCCGTAAGTGGCGTCGCCCAGAATCGGCAGCCCGTGCTTTGCGCACTGCACGCGAAGCTGGTGCGTAAGCCCCGTGCGCGGCATGAGGCGCAGAACCGACAGTCCTCCCGCGACGCGCAAGCGCGCAAAGTCGGTCTTTGCGGGAAGCCCGCCCGATTCGGAGGAAGTGCGCACAACCCTGCCCTCGCGGTGCGGGCGCAGCCTGTCAACCCACGTTCCGCGCGGCGCGGCGACGCCAACGCAGATTGCGACGTACTCCTTTTCGACAGCCTTGTTTTTGAATGCAGCCCGCGCGGCAAGCGCGACCGCCTCGTCGCGGGCGGCAATCACCACGCCCGAAGTCGGCGAGTCGAGCCTGTTTACAAGAAAGAGCCTTTGCCCGCCGCCCCAGCGGTAGAACTCTCCGTCGAAATCGTATTCCGCGCGGAGCATTGCGGGCTTCGCGTTGGCGGAGGGATTCGGGTTCGGGTGCGTAGCCCTGCCCTCGCGCTTGCCGATTGCCACAAGCCCGCATTCGTCGAAAGCAAGAACCTCGCAGCCGTTCGAGAGCGGCAGACTTTTCACAAATTCTTTCATCGGTAGTGGAATGTTATGCGCACGGACTGCTCCTGATTGCCGAACGCGGCGACCATTTCGCGCGTCCATTCGCCGTAGGGGGCGGTCGTGAGAATCGACTGCTCGCAAAGGCCGCTGCCCGTGTTTGTTGAGTTCGAAAACACTATGTTGAATTTCGTCAATTCGCCGAGCGAATTCAGATAGTATTCGGCGACGACTATCGTGCCCACCGCCGTGCCCAAGTCGTACTTCGACGCAAGCAGATTCCACTGGCGCGAGATTGCCTCAATCATGCGCTGTTGGTACGCGCCGAATTCGCTGAACCGCGAATCGCAGGCGACGGTGCCGCGCGCGCTCGCGTGCGTGGGATTGTCGGCAAGCGGGCCTGCGGGGATTTTCATGCTGAGCGTCGGACGCGGGCGCGGCGCGGGAAGCAGCTCTTCGGCGGAAGCAGGCGCGGGGGTTTGCGACGCCTGCGGAGTCGGAGGAGTTGCGGAAGTCTGCGCGGGCGGACGGGCTTGCGATTGCGACGGCTTGCCCGCGCCCTTTTTTTGCGCATTGCCCGCGCCCTGCGACGCGGCGTTTCCGCCGTCCGATTTGTCGGGCTTCGAAGCGTCCGCGCGGGCGTCCGATTTTGCGGAGTCGGACTTGCCCGAATCTTTTGCGGTCGTTTTTTCAGTCAAAGGTTTTTTCGAAATTTTGAGAAATGCGTCGGGGTCGTCGGGAGTTTTTTCGTCGGCGTCAGAATCGCTTTGTTCGGCTTTCGGAGCGTTGGAAGGCTGCGCCGGCTCGGCGGCGTTTCCGCCCGACTGCGCCCCGCCGTTTTCAGGCGGATTCCCCGAAGAAGCCCCGTCTTGCTCCGAAGCCTCCGATTCGGAACGCGCCGAAGTTTGCGCGTCGGCTTGCGCCGTTTGCGCCTGTTGGGGCTGCTCCGCACTTGTCTGCGGCGCGGAGGGCGAGCCGCCCCCCGACTGTTGCGCGGACGCTTCGTCGGGCTGCGCGGGGCGTTCGAGCGGGCGTTCGAGAGTCTGCATGACGGATTCGGGCGAATATTTGTCGTCGTCGGAACTCGTGCCCGATACGATTTTCTGGCTGTCCGTGTTCTCGCCCACAACGAACGGCTTGCGCGACTTCGAAGCGGGGTCGGGAATTTCGTCCGCCGCCCGCTGGTCTTTGAAAGATTCGGGGGCGTCGGGCGAGTCGGGCACGGCGTCGTTGCCGAAAGGGTTTGCCTCTATGAATTCGGGTTTGCGGTTTGCGAGCTTGGGAGGGAGGATTTCGAGTTTCAATTCGCCGTCGTCGCTTTCGGGCGCGGCGTGCGCGAACTCGTCGGGAACTACGCAGTACGCGCCGACGTGGAGCAGCGCAGTGAGAACAAGCGCGGCGAGTGCGGCGGGAACGTCGTATCGGTTGCCGTCGCGATAGAAGTCGCTGTCGAAATTCCCGCGCATTAGCCTAAATTTTAAGTTCCGCCGCAAGCATATCGAGCGTGCTTTCGGCGAGGGCGACGGGCAGCCCCATTACGTTGTCGAAATCCCCGTCGATTTTTTCTATTATCATCGAGCCGCATTCCTGAGCGGCGTACGCGCCCGCCTTGTCGAGCACGTCCACTTTCGAGACATATTCCGAAATCGCGTCGGCGTCGAGGCTCTTGAAATGCACGCGCGACTCCCCGCACGCGGTTTTAGTCCTAAGCTCCGCGCCGTCGAAATACGCCGCGCACACGCCCGTGAACACCGAATGCGCCCCGCCACGCAACTCGGCGAGCATGCGCTTTGCGTCGGCGATGTCGCGCGGTTTGCCGTAGATTTTGGAGTTGCGGTACACGACGGTATCCGCGCCCAGCACCAGCCGCTCCGCGTTCTCCCGCGCGACGCGCGAGGCCTTCAATTCGGCGTTCGAGACCGCGAGCCTTTCGGGCGGCGCGGAAACGTCGGCGTCTTCCGACACGTCGGCTACGCGCACGTCGAACGGCACTCCCGCCCGTTCGAGAAGCTCCCTGCGGCGCGGGCTCGCCGACGCCAAAATAATCCTGCCTGCGTATTTCATTTTAAAAACCGCGATTTTTCCAAACGCTCCGAAAAACGCAAAACAAAAAACGGGGCGCGGCGCGCAGAAAAAATTATCGACAACGACGACGCATTTTTGTTAGATTCAAATTTCTCAACCAACTCTACAAAAACAGGAGGAATCACACATGAAAAAATACGCTCTCGCCTGCGCGGCAGCCGCGCTCGCGCTCTCGGCGCAATGCCTGAACGCCGAAATCTTCGAGCTTAAAAGCCCGAAAGCGCAAATAAAAATAGACGACAAGGGCAACTTGGTGTCGCTCAAAAACCTCGAAAAGAACCGCGAATACGCGGGCGGAGAGGGGCTCTGGCGGATAATCTATCAGGACGGGCTTTCGCTCGAAGAAAGCGTAGAGAGCGAAAACGCGCCCGTGAAAGTTTCGAAGAACGGCGGAAAAATCACGCTCGAATACGGCGGCGAATTTCCCGTGAAAGTCGAGTGCTCGCTCGACGGCGACGAAATCGCGTTTTCGTCGGAAATTAAAAACGCCTCGAAAGACAAAATTTTGCGCGAGTTCCAGTTCCCGATTATAAAGTCGGCAAAAATCAAAAAGGACACCGTCCTCTACTGGGCGAGCGCAAGCGGCACGAAAATCCCCGACGTCCGCAAATGGCTCATGGGCGGCTTTAAATCCTACATGGCGCAGGACAACAAGGCAATCGAGCGCTACGACGTCTACCCCTCGCCGATGTCGCTCAACTACTTCGTGCTCGACGACGGCGACTGCGCCCTCTACTTCGCAAACCACGACCCGAATTTCGAAAAGACTCTCCACCTCTTCCGCACGCGCAAAATCGGCGGCAGGGGCGACTTCGAATACGGCGGAATCGACGCGGCGATGGCGAAATACCCATTCCTGAAAGCGGGCGAATCCAAGAAATTCGCCGACTTCGTCGTAGCCCCGCATTCGGGCGACTGGCACGTCTCGGCAAAGAAATACCGCAAGTGGGCCGACACTTGGTACAAGCACATTCCGATTGCCGAGACTTTCAAAAAGTCGAACGGCTGGCAGAGAATCATCATGCGCCACCAATATGGCAAGGTGCTATTCCGCTACGACCAGCTGCCCGAAATCCGCAAGGCGGGCAAAAAGGCGGGCATCGACACTATCCTCATGTTCGGCTGGTGGAAGGAGGGCATGGACGCAGGCTACCCCGAATACACGCCCGACGACACTCAGGGCGGCGACGAAGCCCTCAAAAAATGGATTAAGGAATTCCAAAAGGACGGCGGCAAAGTCAATCTCTACTACAACGGGCAGCTCATCGACATGGGCACGAACTTCTACCGCACGCTCGGCAAAAAAATATCCGTCAAGCGCGCGGACGGCACGGAGCACATGGAACGCTATCCGTTCGGCGGCGACGGCACGGCTCTGCGGGTCTTCGGAAACAAGACATTCGTGACGGCTTGCCCCGCGACAAGGGAATGGCTGGAAATCCTCAAAAAGCTCGCCGACCGCGCAATCGCGCTCGGAGCCGACGGCGTGTTCTTCGACCAGCTAGGCTTCAAAAGCGAGCTTTGCTACGACGAATCGCACGGGCACTCCATTCCCGCGCAGGACATCATGAAGTACAAGCACAACATGCTCAAAGAGCTTCGCGCCTACGTCCGCTCGAAAAAGCCCGACATGAGCATGGGAATCGAATGGGTGAGCGACCCGACCTCCATGTACGCCGACTATATCCACGCGGTCGCCCCCAACCTGTACATAACCCACAAGGATAAAAACGGCGTGCCCGCCACAAACTACGCGCCCATGTACTACTACACATTCCCCGAAGTGTACACTACCAACCGCGACATCTACAACAACCAAAACGTGCCGTTCCGCTGCAACCTGACTTTCATGCGCGGCTGGCGCGAGGACGCCGCGGTCTACCGCTGCCGCGCGACCCTCGACGAAACGCCCGTCTATCAGGCGTACCTCGCAAAAATCGACGCCCTTCGCGACAAGTTCCGCGACACCGTCCTCAACGGCGCATTCAGAGACACAGACCTCGCGAAGTCGTCGAACCCTAACATGTACTACTCCACGTTCGAGAACGACAGTCAGGTTGCGGTCGTGGCAATGCACCCGCACGCCAAAACCGTCGAAACTGCGTTCGAAGTTCCGAACTGCAAATTCGTCGAAAGCGGCGGAATCGGAGACTTCAAAGTTGAGGCAGACGGCTCAAAGGCGAAAGTCGGAATCGGCAAGGACGGAATCGCCGTGCTGCTTTTCGAAAAAAAATAGCGCATTGCAATTTGCCGGCAAGAACGCGCCCGATTGACGGGGCGCGTTTTTTTGCGCCTCCGCGCAAAAAAAATTGGTTGACCGACCGAAGAAAAACAAAGATAATCGCTTTGTTTTCGGGTGCTGTTTAGCCCCCGAACGCGCGGCTTTGAAAATCCGCGCATGTTCTTTGTTTGCGCGGAAAAACCGCGCTCAAAAATGTAAACCAAAACGAAAAACCAACCGATGAAAAACGAAAAAAAACTGTTCGCGGAATTCCAGCCGGCGACATATCGGGAATGGTACGCCGAAGCAGAAAAGCTTCTGAAAGGCGCGCCGTTCGAGAAGAAAATGTTTACAAAAACCCCCGAGGGCATAACCCTCAAACCCATCTACAATAAGGATGACATCGATTTCGAAACGTCGCTCCCAGGGTTTGACGACTATGTCCGCGGAACGGACGCGGCGGGCAACAAGGCGTCTCCGTGGAAAATATCGCAGGAGCTTGCCGCCGACACCGCAGGGGAATTCAACGCAAAAATCCTCGACGCGCTCAACAAGGGGCAGACGTCCGTCGAAATACTCGTAAACGACGGCGCAAACAACGGCTTGGACTTCGCCTCCGCAAAGGATTTCGCCGAAGCCCTCGACGGCGTCGAATGCGGCTGCGTAGACATTTTCGCACACGGCGACACGATCGGCGCGGGAACGCAGGCGGCGTTGTTCGCCTCGCAAAAAGGCAAAAAACTTTCGGGCGGAATTTTCTTCGACCCGCTCGGCGCGTTCGCAAAATCGGGCAAAATTTCGCCCGACGCCGCCTACGGCGAAATGTTCGCAATGGCGTCCTACAACGCCGCAAACATGCCGAACTTCACGGCAATCGGCGTCGACACATCGGCATACTCCTCCGCGGGCGCAAGCGCGGTCGAGGAGGCGGGAGCGGCGTTCGCGACGGCGGTTGCTTATATCCGCGCAATGCTCGAACGCGGCATGGAAATAGACGATGCCGCAAAGCAAATCAGGTTCAGGGTATGCCTCGGCGGAAACTTCTTCATGGAAATCGCAAAAATCCGCGCAATGCGCATGGTTTGGGCGAAAATCGTCTCCGAATTCGGCGGCAACGAAAGGAAAATCAAGCTTTCGGCGCGGACGGCAAAATTCAACAAAACAGTGTTCGACCCCTACGTCAACATGTTGAGAACCGCGACGGAGGCGTTCTCCGGCGTCGTCGGCGGAGTCGATTCAATGACGGTCGGCGCGTTCGACGAAATAATCCGCAAGCCCGACGAATTCTCCGAAAGAATCGCCCGCAACCAGCAGATTATTTTGCAGGAGGAATGCAATTTGGCGGACGTAATCGACCCCGCGGGCGGCTCGTAC
>JAJXPD010000174.1 GCA_021641325.1 Opitutales bacterium | reverse complement strand
CAAAGTGCTTTCATAAGGGTGGCTTTCCTGTGCGAACAGGGCGCGTGGCGTACTTATCGTACGCGAGCGGTCTGGGCGTACAGGGAAACGCCCTTAGGGAAGTGCTTTCACGCGCCGTTAGAAACGCCCGCAGAGGGGCACTTTCACGCCCCGTCATTTTTGGGTTGAAAATGGCAGTCCCTTGTTCATTATTTGCGCGATTATGATAGACGTAAAAATTCTCAGAGAACGTCCCGACTTCGTTAAGGAAAAAATCGCGCTCAAAAAATTCGATTGCGACATCGACGCAATTCTCGCTTTCGACGTCGAAAGACGCAAGGCTCTCGTGGCTTTCGAGGAAGCCCGCAACGCCCAAAATACCGCAAGCAAGGCAATGGCGGAGCTTCCGAAAGGCTCGCCCGAATTTAAGGAAAAAGTCGCCGAAATGAAATCGGTTTCGGCAAAGGTCAAGGAGCTTCAGGCTGTCTCCGACGAAATGGAGAAAAAATGGAAGTCGATGCTGCTTACTATCCCGAATATTCCGGACGACTCCGTGCCCGTCGGCAAAAGCGACAAGGACAACGTTACGGTCTACACTTGGGGCGACATCGACAAAATCAAGAACGCAAAGCCCCACTGGGACTTGCCGTTCTTCGGCGAACTGCTCGACTTCCAGCGCGGCGTAAAAGTTACGGGCGCGGGCTTCCCGTTCTATGTGGGCGACATGGCGCGTCTTGTGCGCTCGCTGCTTGCGCTATTCCTCGACGAAGCGCGAAACAACGGCTACCGCGAGCTGATGTGCCCGATTATGGTAAACGCCGCGAGCGCGACGGCAACGGGCCAGCTGCCCGACAAGGAAGGGCAGATGTACCACGACGCGCAGGACGACTATTACATGATTCCGACCGCCGAAGTTCCCGTTACGAATTTCTACCGCGACGAAGTTTTCGAAGAATCGCAACTGCCGATTTACGCGTGCGGATACACGCCGTGCTTCCGCCGCGAGGCGGGCAGCTGGGGCAAGGACGTACGCGGTCTCAACCGCCTGCACCAGTTCGACAAGGTTGAACTCGTAAAATGGGTGCACCCCGACCGCGGCATGGAAGAGCTTGAAAAGCTCCGCAAGGACGCGGAGGGAATACTCCAAAAGCTCAACCTCCCATACCGCGTGCTCGCAATCTGCACGGGCGACATCGGCTTCCCGCACGCAAAGCAGTTCGACCTCGAAGTTTGGGCGGCGGGCCAGCAAAAATGGCTCGAAGTTTCAAGCTGCTCCTGCTTTACGGACTTTCAGGCGCGACGCGCAAACATACGCTTCAAGCCCGCCGACGGCGGCAAGCCGCGCAACGTCTACACGCTCAACGGGTCGGGGCTGGCGATTCCGCGAGTGCTCGCCGCGCTTCTTGAAAACAACGTGCGCGACGACGGCAAGGTCGAAATTCCCGAAGTGCTCCGCAAGTGGTACGGCGGCGAAACAATCGGATAATAACGCATACGGCTCGAAATGTTCGAAGGACTCACGGAAAACCTCTCCAAAGCCCTGCGCAATCTTCGCGGTTTGGGTAAACTGACCGACGAAAACATGGCGGAGGCTCTCGACGAAGTGCGCAAGGCGCTTCTGTCCGCCGACGTGCATTTCAAGGTGGCGCGCGAATTTACCGAAAAGGTGAAGTCGCAGTGCGTCGGGCAGGAGGTAATAAAATCCATTACCCCCGGTCAACAGGTGATAAAAATTATCGCCGACGAGCTTGAAAAACTCCTCGGCGAAGGCTCTACGGAGCTGTCGCCTATCCGCCCGCTGAAAATCATGATGGTGGGCCTGCACGGGTCTGGCAAAACGACCTCTTCGGCAAAAATCGCGGGGCTTCTGAAAAAGCGCGGTCTCAACCCCGCGCTCATTGCCTGCGACGTCTACCGCCCCGCGGCAATCGACCAGCTCGAAGCCCTCGGCTCGCAAATCGGGGTGAAGGTCTACGCCGACAGAAATTCGAAAAACGTCCCCGCGCTCGCGGAAGCCCTCGAAAAGCGTGCGGTCTCCGACGGCGCAAACGCCGTGATTTTCGACACGGCGGGCAGACTGCAAATCGACGCCGATTTAATCGACGAAATCGTGAAGCTCAAAGCGGTCGAAAACCCGCAGGAAGTGCTGCTTGTTGCCGACGCCGCGCTCGGTCAGGAGGCGGTGAACGTGGCAAAAGCGTTCAACGAGGCAGTGCAAATTACGGGAGTTGTGCTCACGAAACTCGACGGCGACGCGCGGGGCGGCGCGGCGCTTTCAATCAAAACGGTTTCGGGCGCACCGATTAAGTTTGCGGGCACGGGCGAAAAGCTCGGCGACATCGAAATTTTCCACGCCGACAGAATGGCTCAGCGCATTCTCGGAATGGGCGACGTCGTAAGCCTTGTCGAGCGGGCACAGGAGACGATAGACGCCGAGGAAGCCGAAAAAATGGCCGAAAAACTCCGCAAGGCGGAATTCGACTTGGAAGACTTCCTCTCGCAAATGCGGCAAATAAAAAAGCTAGGCTCGATGGGCAGCATTCTCAAAATGATTCCCGGAATGGGCGGCATAAACGTGGGCGAGCGCGAGGAAAAGAAAATGCGCCAGACAGAGGCGATTATACTTTCCATGACGCCCGCCGAACGCCACAACCCGAACATCATAAACGCGCGGCGCAGAATGAGAATCGCGGCGGGTTCTGGAACGCAGGTGCGCGACGTAAACGCCCTGCTCAAACAGTTCGAGGGCATGCGCAAAATGATGAAAATGATGCGCGGCGAAAAGGGCAAACGCCGCATGGCCGGCATGATGAACGCCATGCGCAGGCGCGGAATGTAGCGGGAAAGCCGCGTGAAAATCCGAAACATTTCGGCGTCCGCGCGGACGCCGTTTTTTTTTGCGCCCGCGCAAACCGAAAGCATACCATTTTTCAGGGCGGATACCATTTATTGGCGTTGCCAAAAGGCGCGGCAAAAGTTAAAATCGGCGGACAACAAAAACAAAAAAAAGGAAGCACTCGCATGAAAAAACACACATTACTGCTCTGCGCGGCGGCGCTTGCGGCGCTCGCGTTTTCGGGCTGCAAGGAGGACAAAAACTTCGTCGGGGTATCGAAGACCGACTGCCGCTATCTCGCGCTAAAAGACGGCTCCACCTATATTCCGATAGGGCTGAACTTCTGCTGGCCGCCGAATGCGTGGAACGGCAAAGACGAAGAAAAAACGCTGAAAGAAGTGGAGGAACAGCTCGAAAATCTCGCAAAAAACGGCGGCAATTTCGTACGAATCTGGATTAGCGCGGATTTCACCGAACCCGAAGTCGCCGAGGGCATCTACGACGAAAACAAGGCAAAGCGGCTCGACAGAATCGTCGAAATGTGCGCAAAGCGCGGAATCAAGGCGAAGATGTGCCTGCAACATTTCAGGCTGCTCAGCGGCAGAACGCCGTCGCACGGGGTCTCCGACAAGCACTACACGCGCAAAATCTACGACAAAAAGTTCGGCGGAAGTTTCGCCGACTGCGCCGATTTCTGCACAAGCAAAGAGGGAAAGGCACTGTTCATCAAACGCATGGATTTCTTCGCAAAACGCTACGCGGACAACCCGACGATTTTCGCATGGGAACTGTGGAACGAATTCGACTGCCTGAAAATGCCCGAAGACTTCAATGTGCTGTGGACTGTCGAAATGCTCGGCGAGCTTCGCAAGCGTTTTCCGAACAACTTGGCGACCCAAAGCTGGGGAAGTTTGGATGGCAAGCCCGACATAATTGAAAGAGTGCTTAAAGACTACTATCAGATTCCGCAGGACGACCTCGTGCAAGTCCACCGCTACAATCTACCCAACGACAACATGCCCGAGCTTGAAGGGGCGCAGGACGTATGCCTGTCCACCGCGCTCGAGCGCGTCTTTGCGTTCAACCCGCAAAAGCCCGTGCTGCTTGCCGAAACGGGGGTCGCGCTCCGCTACTATATGGGACGCTCGCCCGAGCACGACGCCGACAAGGAGGGCGTGATTTTGCACGACACCCTTTTTGCGCCGTTTTTCGCTGGCGCGGCGGGCCCGGGGCACATCTGGTATTGGGACGTTTACGTGCAAAAAAACAACCTATGGAATCATTTCAGGCTGTTCAAAAATGCGATAGACGGCTTCGACCCCGCCGCCCAGCATGCAAGGCCGTTCCGAGCCGACACTCCCGAACTCCGCGTTTACGGGCTGAAAGGCGAAACGAAAACAATCCTCTGGTGCAGGGACAAAAGCTCCGACATTCACTCCGAACTGCGCGACAAAGTTCCCGCGACAGCATTGTCGGGGCTGAAAATAATGGTCGGCAGCGGATACTCGAAAGC
>JAJXPD010000173.1 GCA_021641325.1 Opitutales bacterium | reverse complement strand
AAAACGGGTCGCTCGACGGGTCGAAAAAGTACGCGGCTACCGCCGCGGCGGCGACGATTCCCAAAAGCGCAAATTCCAAAATCCTCACGGCCGTATCGACATTGCAAACTCCTCCACTGCGGGGAGAATGTATTTTATTGTGAAAACCACCGCGCCGTAAACAAGCGCGGCGTTGAGTATCGTAGAGGGAATCAGCCCCCAGCGCGCCCATTTTTTAGCGGCGCGGGCTTCGGATTCCGCCGCGGCGGGGTCTCCCGCGAGCCTTGCCTTCATCGCCTTCGTCGAGCGTGCAAGCCCGAAGAGCGCAAAGTAGTTGCCGAGCAGAAAAAACGAGAGCATGCACTCCCTGCTTCCGTCGTCGAACGCGCCGTTTTTGTCTTTGCCCATTTTAGAAAAGCGACGCCGCAAGGGCGCAGAGGTAGACCGCCGCGCCGAGAACGACCGCCGCAAGCCCCCAGAATTTCGCCTTTTCCGCCGCCATCATCGCCTTTGCGGGGTTGTCGAGGGCGATGAACGTGTTTGCCCGCCCCGCGTAGTAGACGGCGGCGACCCCCGCGGGCGGCATGCAGAACACCGTCGCGAGAATGCCGAGGAGCATGTATTTTTTTACTTTGTCTTGCAGTTCTTCCATGTCTTTTAGTCGAGTGTGGACAACGCCAGTGCCGCGCAAATCCAGATGATAAGCCCTATCGCGTATACCGAAAGCCCCGCGAACAGCGAAACCAGAATCCAGTTTTTCGCCGCCTGAGAAGACTCCGCCGCCGCCCTGCGGTTGCCCGCAAGCAGAGCTGATTCCGTCTGCGACGAGTGGTACACCGCCATTATGCCGAACGGCAGGCAGCAGAACACCGTCGCCAAAATTGCGGGGACAAGCCTTGTCGGGATTTCGCCGTATTCGTTTTCCATACATATACAGAAATAATATTTTGCGCTTTGTTCGGGCAAGCTTAAAAAAATCCGCATTGAAAATTGCGCGTTTCGCGCTTTGATTTTGCGGCTTCAAAAAAACGAAAAAAATTGCTTGACATTGTTTTTGCGGAGAAAAATATCGAAACCCGAAAATTCAAATTAATGAAAAATTGGTGGTCCAGTCCGAAGGTCGCACATAGAGTTTAAAACGGTTTAAACTTTTGGCGGCCTTTTGTCTCGGCCGCTTTTTTTTTGCGCCAAACAAAATGACACCAACATTCGAACAATTCAAAAAGTACGCTTCGGACTCGAACGTAATCCCCGTCTACGCCGAATTGCTCGCCGACTTGGAAACGCCCGTTTCGGTTTTCGCCAAGCTCGACGGACTCGAAAACTGCTTTCTTTTCGAGAGCGCGGAAAACGTCGACAACTGGGGGCGTTATTCGTTCATAGGCTTCGCGCCCCGCGCGACGTTTTCGCTTGTCGGGAGGAAGTCGGTGCTTGCGTTCGCCGACGGACGCAAGGTTGAATCGACTTCCGAAGAGGGGCTTGCGCCGCTCGCGCCGCTTCGCGACTATCTTGCCTCGCGCAAGCCCGCAAGGCTCGACACCCTTCCGCGCTTTTTCGGCGGGGCGGTCGGCTACTTCGGCTACGAGTGCGTGGGGCTTTTCGAAAAGCTCCCCGAGCCCAAGGGCGAGCGCAAGTTCGACGACGCGTTCTTCGGCATTTACGACGACATCATAATTTTCGACAACCTCCGCCACACGGCGAAAATCGTCGCGTGCGCGAACATAGACGAATTCGACTCTCTCGAAGCCGCCTACCGCGACGCCTGCGCGAGGGTCGAAAAAATGTCCGAAATCTACAAGTCGCCGCGCCGCCGCCCGCTGACCGCGCAGAACATCGGCGAGATTCGCCTGAAATCGAACATGTCGCACGACGACTTCTGCGACATGGTAGAAAAGGCGAAAGAGTATATAAAGCAGGGCGAAATCATACAGGTGGTGCCGTCGCAGCGCTTCTCGACCGACGCGCCCATCGACCCGATTGCCGCATACCGCGCCCTCAGGCTCATAAATCCGTCGCCCTACATGTTCTGCCTTAAACTCGGCGAAAAATACCTTGTCGGCTCGTCGCCCGAAACGCTTTTGCGCTTCTGCGACGGCAAGGCGCACGTCCGCCCGATTGCGGGCACGCGCCGCAGAGGCTCGGACGAAAACGAGGACATGCGCCTTGCCTCCGAATTGCTCTCGAACGAAAAGGAACGCGCCGAGCACCTCATGCTCGTTGACTTGGGGCGCAACGACCTCTCGCGCTTCTGCGAGGCGGGCAGCGTTCAGGTGGGCGACTTCATGTCGGTCGAGCGGTACTCGCACGTCATGCACCTGGTTTCCGACGTTTCGGGCGAAGTCAAAAAGGGCGTGGACGCGTTCGACGCGCTCGCGGCGGCTTTCCCAGCGGGCACTCTTTCGGGAGCGCCGAAAATCCGCGCAATGCAGATTATAAACGAGCTTGAACCCGAACGCCGCGGCTGCTACGGCGGGGCTGTCGGCTACATCGGCTACGACGGCAACATGGACTTGGCGATTACAATCAGAACCCTCCAAATCTGCGACGGCATTACGTCGGTGCAGGCGGGCGCGGGCATTGTCTACGACTCCGTTCCCGAATTCGAGTACGAGGAAACCCGCATGAAAGCCCGCGCCGTGGCGAGGGCGATCGAAGCCGCGCACAATTTGGAATCGCTCGACGTCGCCGAGCTGGAAAGGAAATAGAAAATGGTACTTCTTATTGACAATTACGATTCATTCACATACAACCTGTCGCACTATTTGCAGACTCTCGGCGCGGACGTGCGCGTGGTGAGAAACGACGCGATGACCGCGGACGGGCTTTTCGCGCTGGGAGCGTCGGCTGTGGTCGTCTCCCCCGGCCCGAGCTCGCCGAAAAACGCGGGTGTGTGCGTCGAGTTCATTCAGAAATTCGCGGGGCGCGTGCCGATGTTCGGCGTGTGCCTCGGCATGCAGTCGATAGGCTACGCGTTCGGCGGAAAAATCGTTAGGGCGATGCGCACAATGCACGGCAAGGTAAGCAAAATAGAGCACGACGGCAGGGGTTGCTTCAAGGGAATAGCGTCGCCGATGTCGGTGGTTCGCTACCATTCGCTCGCGGTCGAACGCGCGACTCTTCCGCCGTGCCTCGAAGTTTCGGCTCAGGCTGAGGACGGCGAAATCATGGCTCTGCGCCACAGGGAGTATCTGATTGAGGGCGTGCAGTTCCACCCCGAATCGATTCTGACTTACGGCGGCAAGCGCATTCTCGCAAACTTTCTCGAAGAGGCCGACGCAAAATGAACGCCGAATGCACACTCCGCGCCCTGCGCAAAATAGCCAACACCCGCGCGAACCTCTCCGCCGACGAGAGCCGCGCCGTGTTCGACGAAATCATGGGCGGCGAGGTTGACGACCGCACGCTTGCGGCGTTCCTTACCGCGCTCAAAATGAAGGGTGAAACCGTAGACGAAATCGTGGGGGCGGCGTCCGCCATGCGCAAGAGGGCGGCGTTTGTAAACGCGGGAGCGTACGCGCCGATTGACACCTGCGGCACGGGCGGCGACGGCATGGACACCTTCAACATCTCCACGACCTCCGCGTTCATAGTGGCGGGCGCGGGAGTGGGAGTGGCAAAGCACGGCAACAGGGCGGCGACGAGCAAATGCGGCTCCGGCGACGTTCTCGCCGCGCTCGGCTTCAACCTCGACGTCCACCCCGAAGTGATGGAGCACTGCTTGCAGGAAAACGGAATCGCGTTTCTTTTCGCGCCCAAAATGCACCCCGCAATGCGCTACGCCGCGCCCGTCCGCAAGGCTCTGGGCTTCCGCACGGCGTTCAATCTGCTCGGGCCGCTGGTGAATCCGGCGGGGGCGACGGGGCAGGTCGTGGGAGTGTTCGACGCCTCGATGACGGAGTTTGTCGCCGAGTGCCTCAAAAGGCTCGGCGGACGCCGCGCGTTCGTAATCCACGGCGACGACGGCTTGGACGAAATTTCGCCGTGCGCTCCCACAAAAGTCAGCGAGCTTAAAAACGGCTTCGTCAAGACCTACGAATTCAACCCGCTGAAATACATTCCGAACCTCGCCGACATGTCGGAGCTGCGCGGGGGCGACCCCGCCGAAAACGCGGAAATCACGCGCGGCATTCTCGACGGGAAAATCGGCGGCGGCGCAAGGAACGCGTGCCTGCTCAACGCCGCGGCGGGAATCGTCGTCGGCGGAAAAACCGACGACTTCGGCGAGGCCGTGGAGCTTGCAAAAAAATCTCTGGATTCTGGCGCGGCCCGCGCAAAGCTCGACGTCCTCGTAAAATTTTCAAGACAATGAGCGACATTCTCGAAACAATCCGCGACGCCTCCCGCGCCGATTTGGACGCGGCGAAAAAACGCCTT
>JAJXPD010000172.1 GCA_021641325.1 Opitutales bacterium | reverse complement strand
CTCCGACATGGCGGATTTGCAGCCCGCCTACGCAATCAGCATACACGACTTGTGTATGCTGATTGCGTAGGCGGGCTGCAAATCCGCCATGTCGGAGCGCGGCACGCCGATTTTCCGCCCGTCGAAATCGACAACAACCCCCGCGCCGTCGTCCGCCTCGCGGACAATCCTGCCCGTGTCGCCGTTGAAGACGTCCAAGTCGTAGTTGTTGCGCGTCTGCATTACCTTGTCGCCCACCGACAGCCTGCCGCCGAAAATCGGCCTCGCGTTCGGGTTGAGCGCGGCTTTCAGCGACGCGTTGAAATTTTCAATCCCCGCAACGCCTTTGTGCATCGGCGCAAGCACCTGCACGTCGGAAAACGCGTCGCAGCCGTACCACGCGGGAATTTTGTCGCGCACTAGGGCTGTCGTGAGCTTCACGCAGTCGTCGGGAGTATCGGCGCGGATAAAGTTGATGTCGCGGCGGGGGTCGGCGAAGTTGAGCGAATTGGGAGGAAATTCCGCAGTGGAGTCGGAGCCGTGGAGAATGTCGTGGGCTGCCTTTACAATCTGGCTGCGCTCGCCCTGCCTGAAAATGCGCTCCAAGCGTATCACGGGGAATTTTCCCGACGCTATGATGTCCTTCAAAACGTTGCCCGCGCCCACGCTCGGCAGCTGGTCTATGTCGCCCACAAACACGATGTGCGCGGCGTTCGGCACCGCCGAAACCACGGCGGCGGCAAGCTTTGTGTCGAGCATTGACGCCTCGTCAATCACCACGAATTTTGCGGGCAGCGGCTTGAACTCGTTGTGGGCAAACTTGCCGTCCTCGCTGCCCAAAAGCCTGTGGATTGTCTTTGCCTCCACCCCCGCCGACTCTCCCATGCGCTGCGCCGCCCGCCCCGTGGGAGCGGCGAGCACAGGCGTGATTTTCTTCATTTTGAGAATGTCGCAAACCGCGCGTAAAATCGTAGTTTTGCCCGTCCCCGGCCCGCCCGTGATGACCGATACTTTGTTGCGCAGAGCCTCCACAACCGCGCGTGTCTGCTCCGGCGCGAAGTCGAACGCCGCCCTGTCGTTCGCCCACTGCGCGGCGGCTTCGAACTTGATTGGCGGAAGCTCGGACGGCGTTTCGAGTATGCGTTTGAGCGAAGTTGCGATTTTCCTTTCGGCGTAGTCGAGCTGCGGGCTTTGGAGCATGCCCTCGCCCGCTTTTTTCAGCGAGCCTTCCTCCACCAGCGCGGAAATTTCCGCCGCGCACTTTTGCGAATCGACCTCGGTCAGCGCGGAGGTTTTCGAGACAAGCTCGCCGAACAGCGCGCAGGTGTCGCCCGCCTCCTCCGATTCCGACAGGCAGTGCAGAATGCCGGCGCGTATGCGTTCGGGGCTTTCGTTGGGAATGCCGATGTTGATTGCAATCATGTCGGCGGTTTTGAAGCCTATGCCGTCTATTTCGCGCATGAGAGTATACGGCTCTTCGCGCACGATACGCGCGGAGTCTGAGCCGAAACGCTTGACGATTTTCACGCATGTGGCAGTCCCTATTCCGTACGAGCGCATGGCGATTATCACAGAGCGCAAGTCCCTGCTTTCGTCCCACGATTTCTTGATTTTCTTTGCGCGAGCCGCGCCGATTCCCCTGACCTCGGTAAGACGCGCGGACTCTGTGTCGATTATTTCGAGAGTCCTCCCGCCGAAGTGCTCGACGATTTTTTTTGCGTACACGGGCCCTATTCCATCGACAAGCCCCGAACCAAGATATTTTTCTATTCCGTAAACCTCCGACGGCAGGCGCGTCGAAAACGACGACACTTTTATCTGGCGTCCGTACGCCGACGTGCGCCATTCGCCCTCGACCTCGACGGTCTCGCCGCAGCGCAGCGAAGGCATTGCGCCCGCGATTGTAATCGGCGCGCCCTTGCCGTTCTTGGGGCGCATGGAGGCAATGCAGAAAAAATTTTCCTCGTTGAAGAAAATTATGCGCTCCACCACGCCCTCGGTTTTGACTTTCGCGCCGTCCATGCGGTTAAAGAGTGATGCCGAAGAGGGATTTTGCCAAGTCTTTAAAGTCGGAAAAAACGCCGACGGCTTCGGGGCACTCCGATTTCAGGAAGTCGGCGGAGTCGCCGCCAGTCGCCACGAGGGCGCTGTCCAAACCGCAGACGCGGGCGGCCTTGTAGTCGTAGGGAGAGTCGCCCACGCCGAGAGTTTCGGAAGCCTCGGTGCCAAGAGTGGCGAGTGCGTAGGCGGTGAAAGCCCTGTCGGGCTTGCGCGGCGAGTGGAGGGTTGTGCCGATTACCGCGTCGAGGTATCCGCGCAGGTTCGTGCGTTCGAGAATCGGCTCCGCGCCCTCCTGCTGTTTGTTTGTAAAGCACGCAATTTTAAGCCCGCGCTTTTTAAGCTCGGCGAGAAATTCAGGGGCGTACGGCATAATCGTAAGCCCGTCGAAAATGTGCTTCGGGAAAAGTTCCAGATAGCGCGCGCCGATGTCGGAGGCCTTGTCCTCAAACCCCGTGCCTCTCAGGATTTTTTTTATCGTAATCAGAATCGACCCGCCGACCGTGTGGAAAACGGTGTCGTATGTCGGGTTGGGAATTCCGAATTCGGCGAATGCTTCGCAAAGGCATTTGTGGATTGCCACATAGTTGCCGATTAGCGTTCCGTCCAAGTCGAAAAGTACCGCCTTGTATTTCATTTCAGTTCTCCGAGTTCCAAAAGTTCCGCGCCTTTCCACGACCGCGCAAGCTCCGCCGCGAGGTATTCGCGGGTGGATTTTTCGATTTCCGCGGGCGCTTTCGGGAATGTGTTGTAGACTATCCCCGCAAGTTTTATCCCGCGCGACGCGCAGTATTCGAGCGACATCAGCGCGTGGCTCAAACTGCCGAGCTTCGACGGCACTACAAGCCAGAGCGGCATGGCGTATTTTGCGATGTAGTCCGCCGTGGTAAAACCCTCTTTCAGCGGCACGCCAAGCCCGCCCGCGCCCTCTACGAGAACGACGTCGAAAGCCTCTTCCAGCTTTGCGGTGTCGGAGGCGAGCGCGTCTAAGTCGAGCGTCGCGCCCTCCATTGCCGCCGCAAGGTGGGGCGAGGCGGGGTATTTGAAAACGTACCTGCACGTAGTGAAGTCGGCGTCGCACGGCAGAACGCCGCAGCCCATGATGCGCCTATGCTCCAGAATGTCCTCCGAGATTCCCCCGCAGCCCGTCTGCACGAGCTTCTGCGTGGCGACTTTCAGCCCGCGTTCGGCGTATCGGCGGGCGAGCCAGCCCGTCGCCGCCGTCTTTCCTATGTTTGTATCCGTTCCGCTTACAAAGAATTTCATTTTTCCGCTATGATGTAAATCGGGTTGTATGTCAGGACGACGCCGTTGCCGTCCGAAAAATTGTCGGTGTACGCCTTCGAGAATTCGGCGAATTTTTTCGGCGTCCAAAAGCGCGAAAACCTGCCGTTGACCCCCGTCGATTTGATGTGCCGCAACACGTCTTTGGGCGTCGGGAAAAACGCGTCGAGAATGTCCTCCGCGCAGTAGAGCACAGAGTACCCCGCCGCCGCGAGCGCGTCCCTGATTTCGTAGGGCGTACGGTATTCCAAGCCGCCGCCTACAAGGCTTCGTATCTGCGGGTAGTTTTTCGCTCCGAATGTCGAAAACGCCAAAACCGCGCCGTCCGACGAAACGCGCGATATTTTGCCGAAAAGCCCGCGCAGGTCGGGAATCCACTGGAAGCACGACGACGACAGCACGGCGTCCATCTTTTCGGAAAATTCCGCGTGCATGAAGTCGCCCGCGCGTATTTCGAATTCCCCCGCGACGGACTTCGCCGCGCATTCGCACATCTTCTCCGAGATGTCGTTCAAAAACCACTTCGCCGACGGAAATTTCGGCGAAAGCGCGGAGGTAAGAAAGCCCGTGCCGCAGCCGATTTCGAGCACGTTTGCGGGCGAAAGCGACGGCGGCGCGAACTCCGCGAAAGCGTCCGCGAGAGACTCCGCAACCTCGCGCTGCACGAACGCGTTTTGCGAATACGTTTCAATGCGCCGCTCGAAGCCCCGCGCCGTCGCCGACGCCCGCGCCGAAACTGCGGCGATTGCAAGCCCGAAGAGCGGCGGGCTCAAATGCTCGCCCTCGCAGACGCGCAGGGAGTCTCCCCAGACGCGCCTGAGGTTTTCCACGGGGAAAATTTTGTCCTCGCGCGAAGCGTAGGCGATGTCCCACGGTTTGCGCGGAGTTTTTTCACGGGCGAAAGCGCCGCGCAGAAATTCAAGCTCTTCCCTCAATTCGTCCGCGCCGCGCCGCGCAAAAAGCCCCTCCAACTCGGCGTATTCCGCCGCCCCTCCGCACACGCGCCGCATGAATTTTACGCGCGCCGCCTCGCCGAAATTGTCGACGGTTTTTTCGAACACCGCCGGCGGAATCCCGCGTTCGGCGTCTACGGGGTACGGC
>JAJXPD010000016.1 GCA_021641325.1 Opitutales bacterium | reverse complement strand
GCCCCAGCTCTTCGACGGGGGTTTTTGCGAACTGCGTCGTGAGCGTTTTTTCCTGCGTCATCATGGGCACCACGTTGTCGAGTTTCTGGTCGCCGATGATGATGCCGCAGGCGTGCTTGCCGAGCTGGCGAATCATGCCCTCCAAGACTTCGCCCTGTTCGAAGATGTGGCGCACTTCGGGGTCGTGCTCGACCTCGTTGCGGAGTTCCGCCGACATTTCCAGAGCTTTTTTGAGCGTCATTTTCAGCTCGTCGGGAACCATTTTCGCGATGGCGTTTGCGCGGTCGAAGGGAATGCCGTTGACGCGCGCCAAGTCGCGCACGACAGCCTTTGCGCCGAGCTTGCCGTATGTCACGATGTTCGACACCCTGTCCACGCCGTACTTGCGGCGGACGTATTCGATGACGTCGCCGCGGCGGCGTTCGCAGAAGTCTACGTCGAAGTCGGGCGGCGACACGCGTTCGAGCGAAAGCATACGCTCGAAAAGCAGGTTGAAGCGGATAGGCTCGATGTCGGTGATTTTGATGAGGTACGCAATCATGCAGCCCGCGCCGCTACCGCGCCCGGGGCCTACGGGAATGCCGTGGCTTCGCGCCCAGTTGATGAAGTCGTACACGATTAGGAAGTAGTCTACAAAGCCCGCGCCAACGATAATCGAAAGCTCGTAGTCGAGCTTGTCGCGCAGGAACTGGGCGCGGTCGGGACGCTCGTTGGGCTTGGGAACGTAGGCTTCGGGGTGGTCGTAGTCTACGCCGTATCGTTTCATCATGCCCTTTTTGGAGAGGTCGAAAAGCAGGAGACCGTTTTTCATCAGCTCCTTCCTGCGTTCGGGCGAAAGCGAGAAATCGTCGGGCTTGCCGTTCTGCCGCAGAACCTCGTTTTTCTTCACGACGTAGAGGTCGAGAATGCGGTTGAAGTTGGTTTCGTCGCGGTCGTAGACAATGTCGACGGGCTGCTCGTACTTGGGGTAGTGGTTCTCGCCCATCGGGATTTTAATATCGACGCCCTCGGCAAGCTCGACGGTGTTGTCGAGAGCCTCGTGGAGTTCGGGGAAGATTGCCTCCATCTCCTCGCGGGTCTTGATGTAGAACTCGTTGTTTGGGTAGCGCATGCGGTCGGCGTCCGACACGAGCGAGCCCGTGTTTATGCACAGCATTGCGTCGTGCGCGTCGGCGTCCTTTTTGTAGACGTAGTGGCTGTCGTTTGTGGCTACCATCTTCAAGCCGAACTCGCGCGCGAGCTTCACAAGACCGGGGATAACCTTTTTGTCGGCGGGCAGAAAGTGGTTCTGCAATTCGATGTAGTAGTTTTCCCTGCCGAAAATATCGACGAAGT
The DNA here is from genome assembly GCA_021641325.1 of Opitutales bacterium. Taxonomy (GTDB): domain Bacteria; phylum Verrucomicrobiota; class Verrucomicrobiia; order Opitutales; family Intestinicryptomonadaceae; genus Merdousia. Next base: position 18,015 of record JAJXPD010000016.1, on the reverse strand, counting down.
TCGCGGTGACGCGGCGGGCGTTCTCGTAGTCGGAGTACAGCAGATACTGCGACGCCACGCCGTTGATGCAGCCGCTGAGGGCGATTATCCCCTTCGAGTATTTTGCGAGCGTTTCGAAGTCTATTCTCGGCTTGCGGTAGAAGCCGCGCTCGTACGATTCGCTCGTGAGCTTTGCGAGGTTCAGAAAGCCCTCGTAGTTGCGGGCAAGGAGCGTCTTGTGGTGGATTTGGTACTTGGGGTAGTTCTGCGGGTTCAACAAAGAGGGGTCGCTCTCGATGCCGTCGATGTCGTCCGACTTGTCCTTGTCGCGGACGGACTTCATCAGCTCCTTGATGTCGTCGTTGAGGGTGTGGTCGTTGATGTAGTACGCCTCCATGCCGATAATCGGCTTTATGCCCGCCTTGTTCGCCGCCTGATAGAAGTCTATCGCGCCGCACATGTTGCCGTGGTCGGTCATGGCGACGGCGGGCATGCCAAGTTCCTTCACGCGGTTTACGAGGACGGGAAGCTTTGCGCAGCCGTCGAGAACGGAGTAGTCGGTGTGGACGTGGAGGTGTACGAAATTTGCCATTTTGCGGAGATAAAAATACGTCTGAATGAAAACATCGGGCGGCGTTTTTTGCAACAAAATCATTGGCGAAAATGCCCGATCGGGGGTCGGGATAGTATTTTTTCAAAAAAAACAGTTGCATTTTCCGCCGAGGAGCTTTTAATCCAACAACTTTATTGATTAAAAAAGGAGAATTTTATGTCACAACACAACAGCTTCAAAAGCGGCGGCTCCGCATCTTCCAAAAAACGCAGCGTTCTCAAACGCTTCGAACGCATTGACCTGCTCCGCAAACGCGGCCAGATTAAGGAAGTAACCCGCGTAACGGGTCTCCCCAAAACAAAGCCCGCCGAATAAGCCCAAAGCTTCCGAACGGACTATTGCGCGCCCTCGACTTTCCGTCGGCGCGTTTTTTTGTTTGATATGCCCGAAAGCAAAAAAAACGCAATCCGCCGCCCGCGCCCCGAAATTATGGCACCCGCGGGCGATTTTGCGTGCCTCGACGCCGCAATAAAGGCGGGCGCGGACGCCGTGTACTTCGGAATAAAGGGCTTCAACATGCGCGCGGGCGCAAAAAACTTCGAAGCGGCGGACTTGAAGAGAATCGCAAAAATCTGCCGCGCCGCTGGCGTCAAAACATACATTACTCTCAACACAATCTACTACGACTCCGAGCTCAAAAAGCTCGATTCCCTCGTCGGGAAAATTGCCGCCGCGGGCATAGACGCCGTAATCGCGTGGGACTTCGCGGTCTTCGAAGCCGCAAAAAGACGCGGCGTTGAGGTGTTCCTCTCGACGCAGGCGAGCGTCGCAAACACGGCGGCGGCGGCAATGTATTTCGAAAAATTCGGAATCAAAAGGTTCGTGCTCGCGCGGGAATGCTCGCTTTGCGACATCGCGAAAATCAGGGGCGGTCTGCGCCGCAGATTCGGGAGGGACGCCGGCGTAAAAATAGAGGTTTTCGCGCACGGGGCAATGTGCGTGTCGCAAAGCGGCAGGTGCTTTATGTCCACTTTCGCGTGCGGCAAAAGCGCAAACAGGGGCGAGTGCATGCAGCCGTGCCGCCGCGAATACAAAATAGAGGACGCAAACGGAAAGGGCTTTGTGGTCGGCAACGGATACGTCATGAGCCCAAAAGACCTCTGCACCATTCCGTTTATCGAAAAAATCTTCGAGGCGGGCGCGGACTCGCTGAAAATAGAGGGGCGCAACAGAAACCCAGAATACGTTTTCGAGACGGTCTCCGCATACCGAAAACTGCGCGACTTCTACTTCGACAACCGCAGCGAAGACGGCTTCGAAGAAGACTTCGCGCGGGAAAAATCCGCCGCGCTTGAACGCGTCTCGACCGTGTTCAACAGGGGATTCTCGGACGGATTTTTCATGGGCAAACCCGTCGGCGACTGGACTTCCGACGGCAACAAGGCGACGGGAAAAAAGGCGATTGTGGGGCACGTCGTAAAATTCTTCCCGAAAATCTCGGTCGCCGAAATTTCAATAGACGCCGAACCGCTCTGCGTCGGCGACAAGATTTTCGCCGAGGGCGACAAGTCGGGATTCTCCGCATTCGCGGTTGAGAGCATGCAAATAGACGGCAAAAACGTGCTGTCGGCAAAAAAGGGCGAACATGTCGGAATAAAAGTTCCGTCGCCCCTGCGCAGGCTCGACAGAATTTACAAATCAAAGAAAGCGTAAAAAACCGGCCGCCGAATTTCGGGGTCGGTTTTCGTTTTCCGAAACGGAAATTTTTACGCGCGGGCGAAGCGCAAAACAACGGCGCGGATTATTTCCGCCGCCTTCGCCATGTCGGCCTCCGTGAGGGTCGGGTGGATAAGCGTCATAACTCCGGTGTCGCGCAATACGGCGGCGTTCGGCAACTGCGTTTCGTCTTTCGACAGCCCCGCCTTTTTGAAGCAGTTTTCGTTCGAAACGTTCCAGCACGTTCCGCTCATCGCGGGAACGCCCTCGGCGTTTATCGCGTCGATTACGTCGAGAACCGTTGTGCCCTCTTTGAGCTTCGAGAAATCGAGGAAGAAATAGAACTTGTAGTTCGCGTGAACGCAGTCGGCGGGAACTTTCTGCAAACGAACGGCGTCGAGCGGCGCGAGGGCGTCGGCGAGAATCTTCGCGTTGCGCGCGCGCTTCGCGCTCCATTCGGGCAGATTCGCCAAACCGCGAATGCCCAAGACAGCCTGCATCTCGGTCATGCGCATGTTCGTGCCGAAAGTTTCGAGATACCAGCGGAAGCCCGCGGGGTGCTGGGCGTGGAAAACCAAATCGTAGTCGCGCCCGTGGTCTTTGAACGACCACATTTTGCGCCAAACAGCCTCGCTGTTCGTAGTGACCGCGCCGCCCTCGCCGCCCGTGGTTATGATTTTGTCCTGACAGAACGACCACGCGCCGACGTCGCCGATTGTGCCGACACTGCGCCCCTTGTACTTTGCGCCGTGCGCCTGGGCGCAGTCTTCGATAACGAAAAGATTGTGTCTGCGGGCGACGTCCATGATTGCGTCCATGTCGCAGGGGAAGCCCATGAGGTGGACGGCGATTACCGCCTTTGTCTTCGGAGTGATGAGCTTTTCGATTTCGGAGGGCATGATATCCTGCGAATTTAAATCGACGTCGGCGACAATCGGAGTCGCGCCGCGCATGACGATTGAACTTGCCGATGCCATGAACGTGCGGCACGGAACAATAACCTCGTCGCCCGCGCCGACGCCCAAACCTTCGAGAGCAAGCTCAAGGGCGGTCGTGCCGTTGCTTACGGCGATTGCGAACTTCGCGCCCGTGTAGTCGCAAAGAGCCTTTTCGAAAGCCAGATTTTTGTCGCCCGTCCAGCGGTTGATTTTTCCGCTTGCGAGCACTTCGGATACCGCCGCAATGTCGGCATCGTCGAAATGCGGCCATTTTTTGTAGTTTTCGCTAATCATTTTTTCGGCATGGGATTTTTGCCGAACAAGCCCGCCTTGCAAGGAAAAAAGCTAAGCTCCAAAAATCCCCACCACAAAAAACCGCAACACCACGCAAAACATAAAGCAACACAAAATCATACAAAACATCAATACCTATTGCGCACGAAAAAAGCGGACGCACCTTCCTACCCCACAATGAACGAACATGTGCATATGGCAAACAACATAAACAGTACCGACTGCCGCGCGGAAATTACACAACAAAAATAAGCAGTTCCACGCCGCGCCCCGACGGAAACGAAATGCCCCTCGTTTTCGTTTCCGTCCCCTTCCGTGCGCATTAAGCGCACTCTGATTTTCCCATACTCATAGGAACGCGGAAAGCTACCCATGCAAAAAATTCCGCCGCAACCGTGCCAACCAATAAAAAACATCACCATGTAATATACAAAAAACGCGATATTTCGGACAGCCATGAAAGTCCCAAATATCGCGTTTTTCTCTAAACTCCGCGCGGCGGCTGCCGCGCTGTCGAGGCTTGCGAGGTTGCACGCAGAAATGCGGCTTTGCGAAGCAAGGCGACGGGAGTGTACTCTCGTACATGACCGAAGCCGCGCGAGCGAAACGCATTTATACGCCGACCCCGCAAGCCCTCCTAAATCTCCTTGCACGCATTGAGCGTGCCAACACTATCCCAAATCGACGAGCTTGCCTGCGACGGCCGCATGCGCCACCATCAAAGGACTCATCAATATCGTGCGGCCGGTGGGGCTGCCCTGACGACCCTTGAAGTTGCGGTTCGAAGTCGAAGCGCAAAGCTGGTCGCCGACGAGCTTGTCGTCGTTCATGGCAAGGCACATCGAGCAGCCCGCCTGACGCCACTGGAAGCCCGCTTCCGTAAAGATTTTGTCGAGCCCCTTTTCGCGCGCGATTGCATCGACAATCTGCGAACCGGGGACTGCGAGAGCCTTGACGCCCGCGGCAACCTTTTTGCCTTTGAGGTATTCGGCGGCGGCTTCGAAGTCGGAAAGTCTGCCGTTCGTGCACGAGCCGATGAACGCGACGTCGATTTTCGTCCCCGCGATGGGCGTGCCCGATTTCAGCTTCATATAGACGAGGGCGTCCTCGGCGTCCTTGCGCTGGGTGGGGTCTGCAATAGTTGCGGGGTCGGGGATATTTTCGTCGATAAACACCGCCTGCGACGGGTTCACGCCCCAAGTTACCGTCGGGCGGATTTCCGCGCCGTCGAAGTCCACAACATCGTCGTACCGGCAGCCCTCGTCGGAGGCAATCGTCTTCCAGTACTCTACCGCCTTGTCGAAATCTTCGCCCTTGGGCGCGTAGGGTCTGCCTTTGAGGTACGCAAAAGTTTTTTCGTCGGGATTGATGTAGCCGATTCTCGCGCCGCCCTCGATTGCCATGTTGCAGACGGTCATTCTGCCCTCCATGGACATGTCGTCAAAGACCTTTCCGCCGAATTCGTAGGCATAGCCGATGCCGCCGTTAACGCCGAGCTTGCGGATAATGTGGAGCGCGACGTCCTTGGGCGTTATGCCTTTTTTGAGCGAGCCGTTCACGTTGACGCGGCGGACTTTAAGTTTTTTGAAAGAAAGCGTCTGCGTGGCGAGAACGTTGCGGACTTGGCTTGTACCGATGCCGAACGCGATTGCGCCGAACGCGCCGTGGGTCGCCGTGTGCGAGTCTCCGCAGGCGACAGTCATTCCGGGGTGGATAAGCCCCTGTTCGGGCATTACGACGTGGATTACGCCTTGCTTGCCCGTCGTGGAGTCGAAGAAAGTAATGCCGTTATCGGCGCAATTTTTGCGGATTGCCGTGAGCATTTCGTACGCAGTCGCGCTCTTGTAGGGTTCGGTGCGGTCGTCGGTGGGAATGATGTGGTCAACCGTGGCGTATGTGCGCGACGGGTACTTCACGGGCAGTTTGAGCGTGCGGAGCATGCCGAACGCCTGCGGGCTTGTCACTTCGTGGAGCAGATGAGTGCCGACGAGCAGTTGAGTCGAACCGTCGGGCAGCTCCCTGACGGCGTGTTTTTCCCATACTTTTTCAAAAAGCGTCTTTTTCATAATTGCGTTTGCGTAGTGTTGTAAATACAAATCGGCGCGGATTCAATCCCGTCGAAAACCGAAAGGACAGCCGCGCCGATAAATCCGAATTAGTCTACGAGCGAACCGTCGAGGTCTTCGTTGGAGTAGACATTCTGCACGTCTTCCAAGTCGTCGAGAGCGTCGGTAAGCTTTACGATTTTCTTTGCGAGTTCGGGGTCGGTAATGACGGTTTCCGAATTCGGAATCCATGCGATTTCCGAGTCTTCCGTTTCGATGCCCGCCTTTTCGAGAGCTTCGCCGACCGCGTTGAACGCGGCAATAGGGCACAGGATTTCGAAATAGTCGCCGTTATTGCGGATATCCTCCGCGCCTGCGTCGAGAACTACGTCCATGAGGGCGTCTTCCGTCGCCTTTTCGGTGCTGACGATAAACTGTCCCTGTTTTGTGAAGTTGAATTGGAGCGCGCCGGGGGTCGCGAGGTTGCCGCCGTTCTTTGTGAACGTGCTGCGGACATCGCTTGCCGCGCGGTTCTTGTTGTCGGTGGTAACTTCGACGATAATGCCGATACCGCCGGGGCCGTAGCCTTCGTAAATAAGCTGTTCGTAAACGACGCCGGGGAGTTCCCCCGTACCCTTTTTGATTGCCCTATCGACGTTGTCGGCGGGCATATTGGCAGCTTTCGCCTTCTGCAAAAGCATGCGCAAACGCGCGTTTGTTGTGGGGTCTCCGCCGCCGTCTTTCGCCGCGAGGGTCAAATCCTTACTCAGAGAGCTGAAAATTTTGCCTCTTTTTGCGTCTACGGCTGCCTTGTGTCTTTTAGTTGTTGCCCATTTACTATGACCGGACATTTGTTTTTCTCCTGTTATTTTAGAGTGTTGATTTTATCACATTTCTACTCTTGAAAAGTAAAATTAAGCCCTATGGCCCGCCCCTTTTCAAGCATTTTTTATCGCTTCTTGGGAGTCGAGCGACCGCCGGGGTTCTTTTTGCGCTTTTCGTAAAGAGTCCCTTTAAGCCTGTCTTCCTTTATCTTTTCCTTCGCTTTGCGCGCGTCCTCCGCGGCTATGCGCAGACGCTCTTTGAGGGGAAGTTTTGCGAATTCGTCGCCGCGCTTTTCCTGCATCGCCTGCGCCTGTTCCATCGCCGCCTGCATTTTCTGCATGAACGACGGCTTTGTGCGCTTTTTCAGCACGACCTTGTCTTTGCCCATGCGGATTATCAGCGCCTGCAAAATTCCCAGCAAGCTCTGCACAAGCCAGTACAGCACCAAGCCCGACGGGAACGTGTAGAAGAACACGAGCATGATGACGGGCATGAGCTTGAACATCATCGCCTGCGTTTTGTCCGCCGACGGCGACGGGTTCAGGTGCATTTGCACGAATGTAACCGCCGCGTTCAGCAGGGGCAGAACGTGCAGGGGCACTCCGAATATGCTCGGCAGGCTTTCGATTGTGTCGGGCAGGGACAAGTCCTTAACCCACATGAAGTGAGCAAAGCGGATTTCGCACGAAGTTTGGAGCATGTAGTACAGCCCGATGAAAATCGGAATCTGTATAAGCACGGGCAGGCAGCCCGCCAGCGGATTTATGCCGTACTCGGAGTAGATTTTCATCGTCTCCTGCTGCACGCGCTTCGGGTCGTCCTTATACTTCGCCTTGATTTCGCGAATCGGCTCCTGCATTTTCGCCATGCGCTGCGCCGACTTTATCTGTATCGACGTAAGCGGCCAGAGAAGCAGTCTTACGATAAGCGTCAAAATGATGATTGACCAGCCCCAGCTCCACGACGGCGAGATTACCTCAATCCCCGAATTAATCCAGACCAGCAGCCTCGAAAGCGGGCGGCTGACGAAGCCGAACCAGCCGTAGTTCATCACCGCTTCCTGCCCCGCGCCCAGCGACGCAAGCGCGTCAAGCTCTTTCGGCCCGACGTAGTACGTCCCCGAAAGCTCCCAGCTCTTGCCCGAGGCAATCGCGCCCGTGTGGAAGCCCATGAAGCCCGCGACCGAGTTTTTCATATACTTGTTGTCGGTCTTGAAGCCCGTTTTCAGCGGAATTGCAAAGCCGATGTCGGAAACCGCGTTTTCGGGCGTGAACACCGCCGCAAAAAACTGGTTCTTAACCGAGCCCCAGACGGAATCGGGCACGTTGATTTTTTCGAAAATCTTCGCCTGCGACGCCCCGATTCCCAAAAATCCGGAGCTTTCCGTAAACGCGCTCGACCTCGCGAAGTGCGCGCTTCCGTTATACAGCAAAAACGCGAGGTTCGAACCGTACACGTCGCTCGCCGTCGGCGGAACCGCGCCCAAGCAAACGTAGACTTCCTCCAACGGAAGCGGCGCGGCGGACAGATTTTCGACCGACGTTTTCGCAAAAACCGTATATTTTGTATAGTCGGCCTTGCCGCTTTTTATCAGCGCGTATGTGCGCGAAATTTTCATTTTCCCCTTTTCGACGTACTCGTACGAAACGGTGTCCGCCGACTTCGCGGCGAGCGCAAACGTCTTCAAAAACGGCGCGGGAAGCTCGCTCGACGGGTCGAAAAACGCAAGGCTCATCGCGGGAATCGCGCCCTTGACTTCGTTGAACGCAAACGGCTTGTCCGAATCCTGACTTTCGGCGTATTTCAGAACCTCGACGTTGGCGATCGCCCCGCCCCTGTTCGTGAAGTTTATTGAAAGGTTCTCGTTTTTTAGCGAGCAAAACTCCTCTTTCGCCGCGTCCGCCGACTGCTTCGCCGCAATCTCGAACTTCGACTCCGCCGACTTCGGCGCAACCGCGTCAACCGTCCGCACGACCTCCGCGCGGCGCGCGCGCGCCGCGCGGAGGTCGTGCGGACGGTTGACGCGGTTGCGCCGAAGTCGGCGGAGTCGAAGTTCGAGATTGCGGCGAAGCAGTCGGCGGACGCGGCGAAAGAGGAGTTTTGCTCGCTAAAAAACGAGAACCTTTCAATAAACTTCACGAACAGGGGCGGGGCGATCGCCAACGTCGAGGTTCTGAAATACGCCGAAAGTCAGGATTCGGACAAGCCGTTTGCGTTCAACGAAGTCAAGGGCGCGATTCCCGCGATGAGCCTTGCGTTTTTCGACCCGTCGAGCGAGCTTCCCGCGCCGTTTTTGAAGACGTTTGCGCTCGCCGCGAAGTCGGCGGACACCGTTTCGTACGAGTACGTCGAAAAGGGGAAAATGAAAATTTCGCGCACATACGCGCTGATAAAAAGCGGCAAGGCCGACTATACAAAATATACGGTTTTTGCGAAAACGTCGGTCGAAAATCTGTCCGCCGCGCCGCTTCCGTTGGAGGAAGTCTACGTTTGCTTGGGCGCGGTTCCGCCGACGGCGAGCGACGTGTACGGTTCGAACCTCGCGTTTTTGCTGTATAACGGAAGCGCGCACTTCGCGAGGTCGAGCGCGTTTACGGAAAGCTCCGGATTTTTGGGAATCGGGGCGTCGCAGGCGAAGATTTTCGAAAAAATCAACGTGCCCGATTCCGTCTGGGGCTCGGTTAAGAACCAGTTTTTTGCGGCGGTGTTCACGCCCGAAAACGCGGTTTCCGACATCGGCTTTGCAATTCCGCTGAAAACGGGCTTCAAGACCGACAACAAGTATATGAAAAACTCGGTCGCGGGCTTCATGGGCTTCCACACGGGCGCGATTGCCTCGGGCAAGAGCTGGGAGCTTTCGGGGACGTACTACGTCGGGCCGAAAGAGCTTGACGCGCTTGCGTCGCTGGGCGCGGGGCAGGAAGCGGTGATGAACTACGGCTGGTTCGGCTTCGTCAGCCGCCCGCTTTCGAGGCTGCTGGTCTGGATTAATTCGGGGATTGAGGTAATCTCGCCGTCGTGGAGCTGGGGCTGGTCAATCATCATTTTGACGCTTATCGTAAGACTGCTTCTCTGGCCGCTTACGTCGATACAGATAAAGTCGGCGCAGCGCATGGCGAAAATGCAGGAGCCGATTCGCGAAATCAAGGCGAAGTATAAGGACGACCCGAAGCGCGTGCAGCAGGAGACGATGAAAATCTACTCCGAGTACGGCATAAATCCGCTGGCGGGCTGCCTGCCCGTGCTTATACAGATTCCGATTTTCATCGGGCTGTACTACATGCTCCAAACTTCGTGCGAAATCCGCTTTGCTCACTTCATGTGGGTTAAGGACTTGTCCCTGCCCGACACAATCGAAAGCCTGCCGAGCATATTCGGAGTGCCCCTGCACGTTCTGCCCCTGCTGAACGCGGCGGTTACATTCGTGCAAATGCACCTGAACCCGTCGCCGTCGGCGGACAAAACGCAGGCGATGATGTTCAAGCTCATGCCCGTCATCATGCTCGTGTTCTTCTACACGTTCCCGTCGGGCTTGGTGCTGTACTGGCTTGTGCAGAGCTTGCTGGGAATTTTGCAGGCGCTGATAATCCGCATGGGCAAAGACAAGGTCGTGCTGAAAAAGCGCACAAAGCCGTCGTTCATGCAGAAAATGCAGGCGGCGATGGAACAGGCGCAGGCGATGCAGGAAAAGCGCGGCGACGAATTCGCAAAACTTCCCCTCAAAGAGCGTCTGCGCATAGCCGCGGAGGACGCGCGCAAAGCGAAGGAAAAGATAAAGGAAGACAGGCTTAAAGGGACTCTTTACGAAAAGCGCAAAAAGAACCCCGGCGGTCGCTCGACTCCCAAGAAGCGATAAAAAATGCTTGAAAAGGGGCGGGCCATAGGGCTTAATTTTACTTTTCAAGAGTAGAAATGTGATAAAATCAACACTCTAAAATAACAGGAGAAAAACAAATGTCCGGTCATAGTAAATGGGCAACAACTAAAAGACACAAGGCAGCCGTAGACGCAAAAAGAGGCAAAATTTTCAGCTCTCTGAGTAAGGATTTGACCCTCGCGGCGAAAGACGGCGGCGGAGACCCCACAACAAACGCGCGTTTGCGCATGCTTTTGCAGAAGGCGAAAGCTGCCAATATGCCCGCCGACAACGTCGATAGGGCAATCAAAAAGGGTACGGGGGAACTCCCCGGCGTCGTTTACGAACAGCTTATTTACGAAGGCTACGGCCCCGGCGGTATCGGCATTATCGTCGAAGTTACCACCGACAACAAGAACCGCGCGGCAAGCGATGTCCGCAGCACGTTCACAAAGAACGGCGGCAACCTCGCGACCCCCGGCGCGCTCCAATTCAACTTCACAAAACAGGGACAGTTTATCGTCAGCACCGAAAAGGCGACGGAAGACGCCCTCATGGACGTAGTTCTCGACGCAGGCGCGGAGGATATCCGCAATAACGGCGACTATTTCGAAATCCTGTGCCCTATTGCCGCGTTCAACGCGGTCGGCGAAGCTCTCGAAAAGGCGGGCATCGAAACGGAAGACTCGGAAATCGCATGGATTCCGAATTCGGAAACCGTCATTACCGACCCCGAACTCGCAAAGAAAATCGTAAAGCTTACCGACGCTCTCGACGACTTGGAAGACGTGCAGAATGTCTACTCCAACGAAGACCTCGACGGTTCGCTCGTAGACTAATTCGGATTTATCGGCGCGGCTGTCCTTTCGGTTTTCGACGGGATTGAATCCGCGCCGATTTGTATTTACAACACTACGCAAACGCAATTATGAAAAAGACGCTTTTTGAAAAAGTATGGGAAAAACACGCCGTCAGGGAGCTGCCCGACGGTTCGACTCAACTGCTCGTCGGCACTCATCTGCTCCACGAAGTGACAAGCCCGCAGGCGTTCGGCATGCTCCGCACGCTCAAACTGCCCGTGAAGTACCCGTCGCGCACATACGCCACGGTTGACCACATCATTCCCACCGACGACCGCACCGAACCCTACAAGAGCGCGACTGCGTACGAAATGCTCACGGCAATCCGCAAAAATTGCGCCGATAACGGCATTACTTTCTTCGACTCCACGACGGGCAAGCAAGGCGTAATCCACGTCGTAATGCCCGAACAGGGGCTTATCCACCCCGGAATGACTGTCGCCTGCGGAGACTCGCACACGGCGACCCACGGCGCGTTCGGCGCAATCGCGTTCGGCATCGGTACAAGCCAAGTCCGCAACGTTCTCGCCACGCAGACGCTTTCTTTCAAAAAACTTAAAGTCCGCCGCGTCAACGTGAACGGCTCGCTCAAAAAAGGCATAACGCCCAAGGACGTCGCGCTCCACATTATCCGCAAGCTCGGCGTTAACGGCGGCATCGGCTATGCCTACGAATTCGGCGGAAAGGTCTTTGACGACATGTCCATGGAGGGCAGAATGACCGTCTGCAACATGGCAATCGAGGGCGGCGCGAGAATCGGCTACATCAATCCCGACGAAAAAACTTTTGCGTACCTCAAAGGCAGACCCTACGCGCCCAAGGGCGAAGATTTCGACAAGGCGGTAGAGTACTGGAAGACGATTGCCTCCGACGAGGGCTGCCGGTACGACGATGTTGTGGACTTCGACGGCGCGGAAATCCGCCCGACGGTAACTTGGGGCGTGAACCCGTCGCAGGCGGTGTTTATCGACGAAAATATCCCCGACCCCGCAACTATTGCAGACCCCACCCAGCGCAAGGACGCCGAGGACGCCCTCGTCTATATGAAGCTGAAATCGGGCACGCCCATCGCGGGGACGAAAATCGACGTCGCGTTCATCGGCTCGTGCACGAACGGCAGACTTTCCGACTTCGAAGCCGCCGCCGAATACCTCAAAGGCAAAAAGGTTGCCGCGGGCGTCAAGGCTCTCGCAGTCCCCGGTTCGCAGATTGTCGATGCAATCGCGCGCGAAAAGGGGCTCGACAAAATCTTTACGGAAGCGGGCTTCCAGTGGCGTCAGGCGGGCTGCTCGATGTGCCTTGCCATGAACGACGACAAGCTCGTCGGCGACCAGCTTTGCGCTTCGACTTCGAACCGCAACTTCAAGGGTCGTCAGGGCAGCCCCACCGGCCGCACGATATTGATGAGTCCTTTGATGGTGGCGCATGCGGCCGTCGCAGGCAAGCTCGTCGATTTGGGATAGTGTTGGCACGCTCAATGCGTGCAAGGAGATTTAGGAGGGCTTGCGGGGTCGGCGTATAAATGCGTTTCGCTCGCGCGGCTTCGGTCATGTACGAGAGTACACTCCCGTCGCCTTGCTTCGCAAAGCCGCATTTCTGCGTGCAACCTCGCAAGCCTCGACAGCGCGGCAGCCGCCGCGCGGAGTTTAGAGAAAAACGCGATATTTGGGACTTTCATGGCTGTCCGAAATATCGCGTTTTTTGTATATTACATGGTGATGTTTTTTATTGGTTGGCACGGTTGCGGCGGAATTTTTTGCATGGGTAGCTTTCCGCGTTCCTATGAGTATGGGAAAATCAGAGTGCGCTTAATGCGCACGGAAGGGGACGGAAACGAAAACGAGGGGCATTTCGTTTCCGTCGGGGCGCGGCGTGGAACTGCTTATTTTTGTTGTGTAATTTCCGCGCGGCAGTCGGTACTGTTTATGTTGTTTGCCATATGCACATGTTCGTTCATTGTGGGGTAGGAAGGTGCGTCCGCTTTTTTCGTGCGCAATAGGTATTGATGTTTTGTATGATTTTGTGTTGCTTTATGTTTTGCGTGGTGTTGCGGTTTTTTGTGGTGGGGATTTTTGGAGCTTAGCTTTTTTCCTTGCAAGGCGGGCTTGTTCGGCAAAAATCCCATGCCGAAAAAATGATTAGCGAAAACTACAAAAAATGGCCGCATTTCGACGATGCCGACATTGCGGCGGTATCCGAAGTGCTCGCAAGCGGAAAAATCAACCGCTGGACGGGCGACAAAAATCTGGCTTTCGAAAAGGCTCTTTGCGACTACACGGGCGCGAAGTTCGCAATCGCCGTAAGCAACGGCACGACCGCCCTTGAGCTTGCTCTCGAAGGTTTGGGCGTCGGCGCGGGCGACGAGGTTATTGTTCCGTGCCGCACGTTCATGGCATCGGCAAGTTCAATCGTCATGCGCGGCGCGACTCCGATTGTCGCCGACGTCGATTTAAATTCGCAGGATATCATGCCCTCCGAAATCGAAAAGCTCATCACTCCGAAGACAAAGGCGGTAATCGCCGTCCACCTCATGGGCTTCCCCTGCGACATGGACGCAATCATGGACGTCGCCCGCAGACACAATCTTTTCGTTATCGAAGACTGCGCCCAGGCGCACGGCGCAAAGTACAAGGGGCGCAGTGTCGGCACAATCGGCGACGTCGGCGCGTGGTCGTTCTGTCAGGACAAAATCATAACCACGGGCGGCGAGGGCGGCGCGGTCACTACGAACAGCGAGGCTGTTTGGCGCAAAATGTGGTCGTTCAAAGACCACGGGCGCGACTACGATTTGGTTTTCCACGCCCAGCACCCCGCGGGCTTCCGCTGGTATCTCGAAACTTTCGGCACGAACATGCGCATGACCGAGATGCAGGCTGTCTTGGGCATTCGCGGTTTGGCGAATCTGCCCGAATGGAGCGCGAAGCGCGCGCGCAACGCGAAGATTCTCGCCGACGCCCTCGCGCCGCTCGACGCCGTTCGTTTGCAGAAAGTTCCCGCCGACTGCGTTCACGCGAACTACAAGTTCTATTTCTTCCTCGATTTCTCGAAGCTCAAAGAGGGCACAACGGTTCTCGACGTAATCGACGCGATAAACGCCGAGGGCGTTCCCGCGATGAGCGGAACGTGCTGGAACGTTTCGAACGAAAACTGCTTCAAAAAGGCGGGGCTGTCGAAAGACGAAACGCAGTTGCCGAACGCCGCCGTATTGCGCGACACCGGAGTTATGACGCTTATCCACCCGACCCTCACGGAGGCCGACATGGCGAAGGCGGCGGAAATAATCCGCGCCGTTGTTTTGCGCTTCGCCCGCGCGTAAAAATTTCCGTTTCGGAAAACGAAAACCGACCCCGAAATTCGGCGGCCGGTTTTTTACGCTTTCTTTGATTTGTAAATTCTGTCGAGCCTGCGCAGGGGCGACGGAACTTTTATTCCGACATGTTCGCCCTTTTTTGCCGACAGCACGTTTTTGCCGTCTATTTGCATGCTCTCAACCGCGAATGCGGAGAATCCCGACTTGTCGCCCTCGGCGAAAATCTTGTCGCCGACGCAGAGCGGTTCGGCGTCTATTGAAATTTCGGCGACCGAGATTTTCGGGAAGAATTTTACGACGTGCCCCACAATCGCCTTTTTTCCCGTCGCCTTGTTGCCGTCGGAAGTCCAGTCGCCGACGGGTTTGCCCATGAAAAATCCGTCCGAGAATCCCCTGTTGAACACGGTCGAGACGCGTTCAAGCGCGGCGGATTTTTCCCGCGCGAAGTCTTCTTCGAAGCCGTCTTCGCTGCGGTTGTCGAAGTAGAAGTCGCGCAGTTTTCGGTATGCGGAGACCGTCTCGAAAACGTATTCTGGGTTTCTGTTGCGCCCCTCTATTTTCAGCGAGTCCGCGCCCGCCTCGAAGATTTTTTCGATAAACGGAATGGTGCAGAGGTCTTTTGGGCTCATGACGTATCCGTTGCCGACCACAAAGCCCTTTCCGTTTGCGTCCTCTATTTTGTATTCGCGGCGGCACGGCTGCATGCACTCGCCCCTGTTTGCGCTTTTGCCGCACGCGAAAGTGGACATAAAGCACCTGCCGCTTTGCGACACGCACATTGCCCCGTGCGCGAAAACCTCTATTTTTACGCCGGCGTCCCTCCCGAATCTGCGGCGCAGACCGCCCCTGATTTTCGCGATGTCGCAAAGCGAGCATTCCCGCGCGAGCACGAACCTTTTGATTCCGAATTTTTCGAAATACATTGCCGCCGCCGCCGTGTTTGCGACGCTCGCCTGCGTCGAGAGGAACACCTCAACGCCGCGTCTTTTTGCGGCTTCGAAGACCGCGAAGTCCCACGCGATTACGGCGTCTATGCCCGCGGCGGCAATTTTCCCGACGAGGGAATCGAGCTTTTTGAGCTCGGAGTCGTAGTAGATTGTGTTGAGAGTAATGTATGTTTTGACGCCAGCGGCGCGGCAGATTTTTGCGATTCTCTTCAAGTCCGCCGCTTCGAAGTTTTTTGCGCCCGCGCGCATGTTGAAGCCCTTTATTCCGAAGTACACGGCGTCCGCGCCCGCCTTTATTGCGGCGTCGAGGCACGCAAAATCGCCCGCGGGTGCCATAATTTCGGGGCGCGGGCGGCGGATTGCGTTTTTTTTGCTTTCGGGCATATCAAACAAAAAAACGCGCCGACGGAAAGTCGAGGGCGCGCAATAGTCCGTTCGGAAGCTTTGGGCTTATTCGGCGGGCTTTGTTTTGGGGAGACCCGTTACGCGGGTTACTTCCTTAATCTGGCCGCGTTTGCGGAGCAGGTCAATGCGTTCGAAGCGTTTGAGAACGCTGCGTTTTTTGGAAGATGCGGAGCCGCCGCTTTTGAAGCTGTTGTGTTGTGACATAAAATTCTCCTTTTTTAATCAATAAAGTTGTTGGATTAAAAGCTCCTCGGCGGAAAATGCAACTGTTTTTTTTGAAAAAATACTATCCCGACCCCCGATCGGGCATTTTCGCCAATGATTTTGTTGCAAAAAACGCCGCCCGATGTTTTCATTCAGACGTATTTTTATCTCCGCAAAATGGCAAATTTCGTACACCTCCACGTCCACACCGACTACTCCGTTCTCGACGGCTGCGCAAAGCTTCCCGTCCTCGTAAACCGCGTGAAGGAACTTGGCATGCCCGCCGTCGCCATGACCGACCACGGCAACATGTGCGGCGCGATAGACTTCTATCAGGCGGCGAACAAGGCGGGCATAAAGCCGATTATCGGCATGGAGGCGTACTACATCAACGACCACACCCTCAACGACGACATCAAGGAGCTGATGAAGTCCGTCCGCGACAAGGACAAGTCGGACGACATCGACGGCATCGAGAGCGACCCCTCTTTGTTGAACCCGCAGAACTACCCCAAGTACCAAATCCACCACAAGACGCTCCTTGCCCGCAACTACGAGGGCTTTCTGAACCTCGCAAAGCTCACGAGCGAATCGTACGAGCGCGGCTTCTACCGCAAGCCGAGAATAGACTTCGAAACGCTCGCAAAATACTCGAAGGGGATAATCGCCCTCAGCGGCTGCATCAACGGCGTGGCGTCGCAGTATCTGCTGTACTCCGACTACGAGAACGCCCGCCGCGTCACCGCGAACTTCGTCGATATTTTCGGCAGGGAAAACTACTACATCGAATTGCAGAACCACTTTCTGCCCGCCGACAAAAAGGTTATCCCCGGTCTTGTGAAGCTCGCGCGCGAGTTCGGCTTGAAGATGGTAGCCACAAACGACAGCCACTACGTCTACAAAAAGGACGCCGACGCGCACGACGCAATGCTGTGCATAAACACG
The DNA here is from genome assembly GCA_021641325.1 of Opitutales bacterium. Taxonomy (GTDB): domain Bacteria; phylum Verrucomicrobiota; class Verrucomicrobiia; order Opitutales; family Intestinicryptomonadaceae; genus Merdousia. Next base: position 1,138 of record JAJXPD010000016.1, on the reverse strand, counting down.
GGCTCGCTCGTGTCGGACGCCGACCGCATGCGCTACCCAAACAACGAGTTCTACATCAAGACCCGCGAGGAGATGGAGGCAATCTTCCCCGAACTCCACGAGGCTCTCGACAACACCGTCGAGCTTGCCGAGGGCGTCGATATTAAAATCCCGATGGGCGAGAACCACTACCCCAAGTACGAGCAGCCCGTCGACATTGTCTACGACCGCGACGAAACCAACTTCAACCGCATTCTCGACCTCTACGTCGTGAAGAAAAACGAGGTTCTGCGGCAGAACGGCAAGCCCGACGATTTCTCGCTTTCGCCCGAACGCAGGAAGGAGCTGATGAAAAACGGTCTCCTGCTTTTCGACCTCTCCAAAAAGGGCATGATGAAACGATACGGCGTAGACTACGACCACCCCGAAGCCTACGTTCCCAAGCCCAACGAGCGTCCCGACCGCGCCCAGTTCCTGCGCGACAAGCTCGACTACGAGCTTTCGATTATCGTTGGCGCGGGCTTTGTAGACTACTTCCTAATCGTGTACGACTTCATCAACTGGGCGCGAAGCCACGGCATTCCCGTAGGCCCCGGGCGCGGTAGCGGCGCGGGCTGCATGATTGCGTACCTCATCAAAATCACCGACATCGAGCCTATCCGCTTCAACCTGCTTTTCGAGCGTATGCTTTCGCTCGAACGCGTGTCGCCGCCCGACTTCGACGTAGACTTCTGCGAACGCCGCCGCGGCGACGTCATCGAATACGTCCGCCGCAAGTACGGCGTGGACAGGGTGTCGAACATCGTGACATACGGCAAGCTCGGCGCAAAGGCTGTCGTGCGCGACTTGGCGCGCGTCAACGGCATTCCCTTCGACCGCGCAAACGCCATCGCGAAAATGGTTCCCGACGAGCTGAAAATGACGCTCAAAAAAGCTCTGGAAATGTCGGCGGAACTCCGCAACGAGGTCGAGCACGACCCCGAAGTGCGCCACATCTTCGAACAGGGCGAAGTCTTGGAGGGCATGATTCGCCAGCTCGGCAAGCACGCCTGCGGCATCATCATCGGCGACCAGAAACTCGACAACGTGGTGCCCATGATGACGCAGGAAAAAACGCTCACGACGCAGTTCGCAAAAACCCCCGTCGAAGAGCTGGGGC
>JAJXPD010000015.1 GCA_021641325.1 Opitutales bacterium | reverse complement strand
AAAAAATCGCTCGGCATAGACAATCCGCACGTCGTGCCCACGTTGGAGAAAATCGTAATCAATTCGGCAATCCGAAGCGACGCCTCCAAGGAATGGGTGCCGGAAGTGGTCAAGGAAATCGCGAAGATAGCGGGACAGCAGCCTGTCGTCGTAAAGGCGGGCAAAAGCATCGCGAACTTCAAGCTGCGCGCGGGACAGCCCAACGGCGTCAAGGTAACCTTGCGCGGCGCGGCTATGTGGGACTTCCTCTATAAATTCATAGCGGTAGTATTGCCGTCCATTCGCGACTTCCGCGGAGTGGGCAACCGTTTCGACGGCGCGGGCAATTACAGCTACGGCGTTGCCGACCACACAATTTTCCCCGAAGTCACGGTAGACCCCGGTCGCAAGAACATCGGTATGGACATCACAATCGTCACGACGGCGAAGGACGACAAGTCCGGCAGAGAGCTTTTGAAGCTTTTGGGCATGCCCTTCCGCAAGAACGCAGCCGAACAGGCAGCGGCCGCCGCAAACAAATAACAAGTAAACGGCAAAGACATGGCTAAGAAATCCTCCATAGAGCGCAATTTGAAGCGTATGAGATTGACGGCGAAATACGCCGCCAAGAAAGCGGAACTGAAAAAAATCATCAAGGACCCGAAAACGTCCGACGAAGACTTCTTCGCGGCGCAGCGCAAGCTCTGCAAGCTTCCGCGCAACGCTTCGAAAATCCGCATCCGCAACCGTTGTTCCATCACGGGACGTCCGCGCGGTGTAATCCGCAAGTTCGGCGTGTCGCGCATAACTTTCCGCGAGCTTGCTCTCGACGGCAAATTGCCCGGCGTCACAAAATCATCGTGGTAATGCGAAAGGAAAAATAATATGGCAACTCACGACAGCATTGGCGACTTTCTGACAATCGTCCGCAACGCGAGCAAGGCAGGCAAGGACGTCTGCACAGCGCAGTGGTCGAAAATCCGCGAAGGCATCGCGTCGATTCTCAAAGACGAAGGCTACATAGCCTCTTTTGAAGTATCGGGCGAGAAGGCGCAGAAAATCATTACAATCAACATGAAGTATATGAACGGCGTATCGGCGTTGACGGGCATCACCCGCGTCAGCACCCCCGGTTGCCGCACATACTACGAATACCGCAACATTCCCCGCGTTCTCAACGGCATGGGCATTTCGATTCTTACGACCTCGAAGGGCGTATTGAAAGATTCCGACTGCCGCGCGAAGAAGGTCGGCGGCGAAATCCTCTGCAAAGTTTGGTAAGGAAGACATATGAGCAGAATTGGTAAACTTCCCGTTAAAGTTCCCGCGGGCGTGAAAGCGTCCGTAAAGGACAACACAGTTTCGGTCGAAGGCGCGAAGGGCAAACTCAGCCAGAACTTCGGCACGGCTATCGACATCAAGCTTGAAGGCGACGAAATCCACGTCAATCCCGCTTCGGCGTCGCGCCACTCGAACGCGATGCACGGCACTGCGCGCAGCATTATTGCGGGCATGGTCAAGGGCGTTGTAGAGGGCTACCAGAAGGTTCTCGAAATCAAGGGCGTTGGTTTCAAGGCGGAATTGAAGGGCAAGACGCTTACGCTTTCCCTCGGTTATGCGCACCCCTGCATTTACGAAGTACCCGAAGGCATCACGGTGGTCATCGGCGAAACTCCCGACAGAAACCCCCTCGTGACGGTTTCTGGCGCGAGCAAGCACATGGTCGGCCAGGTTGCGAGCGACCTCAAACACTTCTATCCCGTCGAACCCTACAAGGGCAAGGGTGTCAGAATTCACGGAGAATTCGTCCGTCGCAAGGAAGGCAAGAAGACTGCGTAATCTCGCGGCACTGAAAGGATACGAAAATGAAATTGGAAACAAAGAAAATTTTGGAACAGAAACGCCGCTGGCGCGTTCGCCGCAAGGTGAAGGGCACGGCGGAACGTCCGAGACTGGCGGTATGCTTCTCGAACAAGCACGTCTATGCGCAGTGCATAGACGACAAGGCGGGCAAGACCCTCGCGGCTCTCTGCACAACGGGCAAGGAGCTGAAAGGCGAGAAGGTTCTCCCGAATGTTGCGGGCGCAAAGCTCGTCGGCGAAAAATTCGGCGCGAAGCTCAAGGCTATTGGCGTCGAGGCGGTCGTTTTCGACAGGGGCTCGCGCCGCTACCACGGCTGCGTCAAGACATTCGCCGATGCGGTTCGTTCGGCAGGCATTAACTTCTAATCTACGCAAAAATGAGCAGAGAATTTAAAAACAGAAAAGTCGAAGCCGAAAAAGACGCAGGCCCCGAACTTATCGAAAAGGTTGTCCACATCAATCGTTGCGCGAAGGTCGTAAAGGGCGGACGTCGTTTCACATTCTCGGCGTTGGTCGTTATCGGCGACGGTAAGGGCAATGTCGGCTTGGGATACGGCAAGGCAAAGGAAGTTCCGGACGCAATCAAGAAGGCGTCGGAACGCGCCCGCAAGGTGATGAAGCCCGTAAGCCTCAAAGACAACACCATTCCCCACGACGTTCGCGGCGAGTTCGACGGCGGCATTGTGCTGCTCCGTCCGGCTTCCCCCGGTACGGGCGTTATCGCGGGCGGCGGAGTACGCGCCGTTCTCGAAGCGGTCGGCATCAAGGACGTTCTGAGCAAATCGCTCGGATCGAACAACGACATGGCAATGGTCAACGCAACTCTCAACGCGCTTTCGCAGCTCCGCACGGCGGAGGCAATCCGCGCGCAGAGAAGCTAAAAAAGGAGTTTTAAGAAAATGAAATTGCACGCTCTCTCCAATCCACAGGGTGCCAAACACGCAAGCAAACGCCGCGGTTGCGGCGTCGGCAGCGGACACGGCAAGACGTCGGGCCGCGGCCACAAGGGCGCGAAGGCCCGCAGCGGCGGACACGTCCGTCCCGGTTTCGAAGGCGGTCAAATGCCTTTGTACCGCAAGCTTCCGCACCGCGGCTTCAACAACTTCAAGTTCAGGGTTGAGTACGCCACGGTCAACGTCGGTGACCTCGAAGAACTCGGACTCGAAGAAATCACGCGCGACGACTTGGTCGTGGCGGGTTTGGTTCGCGCCAGCGCGCCTCTGGTCAAGATTCTCGGAAACGGCGAATTGACGAAGAAGGTTGTCGTAAAAGCCGACAAGTTCTCGGAAACTGCCGTAAAGAAAATCGAAGCCGCAGGCGGCAAGGCCGTCGTAAACGCTCCCGCAGAGGAAGCCAAGTAGGAAATATTATAGACAGGTAGGAAATGTTTGCCGCTTTCACAAACTGCTTTAAAATCCCCGAATTGCGCCAGAGAATTTTTCTGACGCTGGGGCTTATTTTTATTGCGCGCGTCGGCGCGGGTATCCCGTTGCCGGGCGTAGACCCGTCGCCGTTGCAGAATTTCTACGCATCGGCGTCGAGTGATGGCGGCGGCCTTGCCGGTCTCTATAATATGTTCACCGGCGGCGCGATGGTAAACGGCGCGATTTTCGCGCTGGGCATTATGCCCTACATCAGCGCCTCGATTATCCTTCAACTAATGGGCGCAGTCATGCCGAGCTTGGCGCGCCTCATGCAGGAAGGCGATACGGGCAGGCAGAAAATCGCCCAGTATACGCGCTACCTGACGCTTCTCATCGGCGCAATTCAAGGCTCGATGATAACCTACGCGCTCGTTTACAGCCCCGGAACGTTCTTTTCGGGCTTCGACACGGCGCAGTGGGGCTCGATTATCGTGGCGGGAAATATCCCGATTTTCTTCGTCGTCAGCGTAGTTTTGATGACGGCGGGCTGCATGGTTCTCACTTGGCTCGGCGAACAAATTACACAAAGGGGCGTCGGAAACGGCGTTTCGATAATCATCACAGTCGGCATTATCGACACACTTCCCGGGGCTTGCACGCAGGCGTACCACATGGTGTTCGATAGGGCGGTCGGCGCGGAAAGCGCAAGCATGGGCATTCCGCAGGCTGTTTTGATGCTCGCGTTCCTCCTCGCGGTAACGGCGGCAATCATCATGATTTTGCAGGCTGTCCGCAAGATTCCCGTCCAGTACGCAAAGCGCGTCGTCGGCAGAAAACTCATGGGCGGACAAAGCTCCTACCTGCCGCTGAAAGTCAACTACGCGGGCGTTATGCCTATCATCTTTGCGAGCGCGTTGCTGCTGTTCCCGCAACAGATTTTCGGACAGTTCAACCTTTCCACATACAATTTGATATACGGTTCGCTCGTATTCGCATTCAGCTATTTCTGGGTGTCGATTATGTTCAAGCCGCTCCAAATCTCCGACGAACTGAAACGCAACAGCGGGTATATCCCCGGCGTTCGTCCCGGAGAACCCACGGCAAAATTCCTCGACTTCGTAATGACCCGCCTGACATTTGCGGGCGCGGTGTTCCTCGTGATTATCGCGATTTTGCCCCACGTTTTGATGACCTACTGGGGAATACCCCAGAAAATAGCCTACTTCTTCGGAGGCACGGGCGCGCTCATCGCAGTCGGCGTTTCGCTCGACACGATGCGTCAAATCGAAACATACCTGCTGCAACGCCACTACGACGGCTTCCTGAAAAAGGGTCGCATTCGCGGGCGCAGCGTCGGCCAGACGCGGCAGATGCTCGATACGAGCGAAATCAAAAATCTTTGGGCACTCTGGACGCCCCTGTTGACGATTTTCTTCGTCGGCTTGGCGGCTTGGGCTGTCCGCAACTGCCTCTGATTCGGCATTGCGAATCGGAACGATAGTTGCGCATTGTTCTTTTAATGATACCAACAATTAGATAGACGGCGTGTCGTATGATACCTATTAAATCCGAAAGAGATTTGAAAATCATGCGCAAGGCCTGCTCGGTTGCGGCTACCGTGCTGGACAAGCTTTGCAAAATAGCACGGGAGGGCGTATCAACCCGCGAGATTGATATTGCCGGCAAAAAAATCATGGCGGAACTTTCCTGCCGAAGCGCGTGTTATCACTACAAGGCGGGCGGCTTGAAATATCCGGGTTATCTGTGCATATCGGTGAACGACGAAGTCATTCACGGCATAGGCTCGGACAGGGTTTTGAAGTCGGGCGATATTGTCAGCATGGACGTAAGCGTGGTCTATCAGGGGTTTGTCGGAGACAACACCAGAACCGTCCTCATCGGAGATGTCGCGCCGGAAACGCGCAGACTTGTCGAGGCGACGGACACCGCACTGCACAAGGGCATAGAGGCCGCGAAGGCCGGCAACAGAGTCGGCGACATTTCGGCGGCGATTCAGGCCTATGTGGAATCGTGCGGCTACGGGATTGTCGAAGAATTCACAGGGCACGGCGTCGGGCGGCACATGCACGAAGAGCCGCAGATTCCCAACTACGGAGAGGCGGGCACAGGCCCTGTGCTCCGCGCGGGAATGACGTTGGCGATTGAGCCGATGATTACCATGGGAAGCCCCGAAATATACGTTGGCGATGACGGCTGGACGGTTTATACGTCCGACGGCAAGCCGAGCTGCCATATCGAACATACGGTGCTCGTGACGGACGCAGGCGCGGAAATCCTCACAATTCCAATGCAGGATTAGTTTGAGGGGCGAAGTTTTCGTGTTTGTCGCAAATAATTAAAAAAAAGACTTTTCAAATCGAAAAAAACAGTCAAGATAAACCATCTTTTTTAACAACGGAAAAAATATGCCAAGACTATTAGGAGTAGATATTCCCAATAACAAGCGCGTCGAATTCGCGCTTCAATACATCTATGGTATCGGTCCCGCCCGCGCGAAAATCATCTGCGGAGAATGCGGAATCCCCGAATCCATGCGCGCAAGCGAACTCAACGAAGAATTGATTAACAAAATCATGAACGTCGTTGCGGAACGCCAGTACAAGCTTGAGGGCGACCTCCGCCGCGAAATCATCGGCAATTTGAAACGCCTCTCGGCAATCAAATCGTACCGCGGCCTCCGCCACGCAAAGGGTCTTCCCGTACGCGGCCAGCGCACGAGCACAAACGCGCGTACCCGCAAGGGCGCACGCAAGACGGTCGGCGTTGTCACCAAGAAATAACAATTCGAATTAATTTTTCATGAGCGAAGAACAGAAAAAACAGGACGCGGTCGCGGCGGAAGCTCCGGTCGCAGAAGTTCAGGCCGCCGAGCCCCAGAAACCCTCGTCTCCCTCCGCCAGCGACTTGCTCGCAACGGAAATCGGCGAAATCAAGGTTCGCAAGGCAAAGGGCAGCAAGAACGTCCACTCGGGCGTCTGCCACATCAACGCGACTTTCAACAACACAAAAGTCTCTTTTACCGACGCCGCAGGCAACGTCATCAGCTGGTCGAGCGCGGGTAAGATGAGCTTCCGCGGCTCGCGCAAAAGCACGGCATACGCCGCGCAGGTCGTCACGCAGGACGCGGGCAAGGTTGCGATGAGCCACGGCATGAAGGAACTCGTCGTGAACGTAAAGGGTCCCGGTATGGGTCGTGATTCGGCAATCCGCTCGCTCCAAGCGATGGGCTTTGTCGTAACGGCTATCGTGGACGTTACTCCCGTTCCGCACAACGGTTGCCGCGCTCCCAAACGCCGCCGCGTATAATCTCAATTTTAGGAGAATTTTACAATGTCTCGTTATACAGGACCTACAACAAGAATCAACCGTCGCTTTGGCATGCCGATTTTCGCGGAAAGCAAGGCGATGCAAAAGAAGCCCTATATCCCCGGTCAGCACGGCCCGCGTCTGCGCCGCCGCGTGACGGACTACTCGATGGGCTTGAACGAAAAGCAGAAGCTCCGCTTCATGTTCGGTCTGAGCGAAAAGCAGTTCCGTCTGACGTTCGAACGCGCAAAAAGACAGCGCGGCGTTACGGGTGAAATCTTCATGCGCCTGCTCGAACTCCGTCTGGACAACGTAATCTACCAGCTCGGTTTTGCCCGCAGCCGCAAGGCGGCTCGCCAGTTCGTGACGCACGGCCACGTTCAGGTAAACGGCAAGAAGGTTGACATTCCCAGCTTCACATGTCAGGCGGGCGATGTCGTTGAAGTTCGCGACCGCACGTCTTCGCGCCAGCTCGCGCAGCGCGCCATCGACGAATCGCAGCTCCGCGCAACACCCGCGTGGCTCGAACGTGCGGCTGAAGCCTTCAAGGGCACGGTAAGCCGTCTCCCGATTCGCGAGGAAATGGACCAGTCGATTAACGACCAGCTCATCGTCGAATTCTATTCGAGATAGTAATTAACAGATTCAGAAAACGGAGATCACCATGGCTAAACGACTCGGAAAGTTTGAACTTCCCAAACGTCTTGTCAAAGACGAAGCAAGTGCCACAAGCACATATGCAAAGTATGTCGCCGAACCCTTCGAAACGGGTTTCGGCCATACTATCGGAAACGCGTTGCGCCGCGTGCTTCTCAGCTCCATTGAAGGTGCGGCAATCAGCTCCATCAAGATTGACGGCGTAGACCACGAATTCCAGAGCGTAGACGGCATAGTCGAAGACGTGACGGACATCGTGCTCAACCTGAAAAAAATCAAGATTAAGAGCACCGCGCGCGAGAACAAGCGTCTTATGATAAATGTCGAGAAGGCGGGCGAAGTTACCGCGGCCGACATTCAGCCTGATGCCGATTTCGTAATCGTTAATCCCGAACAAGTGATTTGCACGCTCGACACGAAACGCAAGTTTGTTGCGGAAGTGGAAATTTCGAGCGGTCGCGGTTGGAGACCTGCCGACGAAAACAAATACGAGGACCAGCCCATCGGCGTAATTCCCGTCGATTCGCTGTTCAGCCCCATCGAATTGGTCAAGTACTCTGTCGACGCAACGCGCGTCGGCCAGATGACCGACTTCGACAAGCTCACGCTCGAAATTTGGACGGACGGCAGAATCACTCCCGACGAAGCCCTTAAAGAGGCGGCGGTAATCCTCAAACACCACATCGACGTATTCGACAAGGTAAACGAACAGGATATCGAGTTCGAAACGGTCGGCAAGGAAGTCAGCGAGGAGCAGAACCGTCTCAGAAAGCTTCTGAACATGAGCGTAAACGAAATCGAACTTTCGGTTCGCGCGGCAAACTGCCTCAACAACGCCAACATCACCACGGTAGGCGAATTGGCGATGAAGTCGGAGCAGGAAATGCTCAAATACCGCAACTTCGGTAAGAAATCGCTCAACGAAATCAAGAGCAAGCTGGAACAACTCGGTTTGTCGCTCGGCATGAAAATCGACGAGCGCCTCATCGACTCAACAACATTATAATTTAAAAAAATAAACCACAATGCGTCATAATAAACACAGACATCAAATGGGCGTTAAGAAGGAACACCGCGCGTCGCTTATGGCGTCGCTGGCGTCCGCGCTTTTCCGCCACGACAGAATTGAAACAACGCTCGGCTACGCGAAAGCCCTCCGCCCCTTTGCGGAAAAGGTAATCACCCTCGCCAAGAAGGCAGCCGCAACCGAAGACACCGCCAAGAAGCTTCACCTGCGCAGAAACGCGCTCTCGAAACTTCGCGACGAAAGCGCGGTTCACTTCCTCTTTGCGGAAAAGGTTTCGAAGTTCCTCAACCGTCAGGGCGGATATATCCGCATCTACAAGCTTGTTCCCCGCAAGGGCGACGCCGCCGATATGGCGATTGTAGAGCTTATCGAAGCCGACGACGAGGGCTACAAGAAAGCTCCCGAAAAGGAAAAGAAAGCTCCCGCAAAAAAGGCGGCGAAAAAGACCGCAACTAAAAAGGCTGCGACCAAGAAAGCCGCAACAAAAAAGACCGCAAAGAAGGTCGAAGAGGCGGGCGCGTCGGAAGAAGCAGCTGCGGAATCCAAGGAATAATTGCCTTACGGCATTTTTTTCACAAGCGAACGCGCCCGATTTACGGGCGCGTTTGTGCTTCCAAAATTCGCTTTTATGACTTTGTCGGATTTTTTTGCGGTTTCGGTCGGGCTTTTGCTCTCGGCGTTCGGCGCGTCGGCGTGGATAATTTCGCGCAGGCAGAACAAAAGCTACGAGAAAATCGCCCGCACATCGACATTCCACTGCCTCCACTGCGACAGCGTCTACACCGCGCCGTTCGGAAAGGACATCATGGAGTGTCCGAATTGCGGATACAAAAATCCCAAGCTTAAATTTTAACAACCCCCAACGAAAAACACTACGATGAATCAAAAGATAGCAGTTCTCGACTTCGGGTCGCAGTACACGCAGGTAATAGCCCGCCGCATACGCGAATGCAGCGTCTATTCCGAAATCATGCCTTTCAACACAAAAGCGGACGTGCTCAAAAAACAGGGCGTGTGCGGTATCATTCTTTCGGGAGGACCGGCGAGCGTCCTGTCGAAAGGCTCTCCGCGCCCCGATAAAAAGATATTCGAGCTTGGCGTTCCCGTTCTCGGCATCTGCTACGGTTTGCAGTTGATGGGGCACATGCTCGGCGGGAAAATCGTTTCGAGCAAGCAGCGCGAATACGGGCTGGGCAAGCTTTCGTTCAAGGGCAAGAGCGAGCTTCTCAAAGGGATTGACTCTCCCATTCAGGTTTGGAATTCGCACGGCGACAAAATCGAGAAACTGCCCGAAGGCTTCAAGCCAATCGGTACGACCGAAAATTCCGCATACGCGCTCATCGAAAACAAGGCGCGCCGATTCTACGGAATGCAGTTTCACCCCGAAGTTGCGCACACGCCGCGCGGCATGGACATCATCAAAAACTTCCTCTACGGAATTTGCGGCTGCACGGGCGACTGGACTATGTCGGACTACGTCGAACGCGCCGTCAATAAAATTCGCGAAACTGTCGGCGACAAAAAGGTAATTCTCGGCCTCAGCGGAGGCGTGGACTCATCCGTCGCCGCCGCGCTTATCCACAAGGCGATAGGCGACCAGCTCACATGCGTGTTCGTCGACAATGGGCTTCTCCGCAAGGACGAACGCAAAAAGGTCGAAGACCTCTTCAAAAACAATTTCAAAATGCGCATGAAAACCGTGCGCGCCGAAAAGCTCTTCCTTGCGAAGCTAGCGGGCGTCAAAGACCCCGAACGCAAGCGCAAGATTATCGGAAAAACTTTCGTCGAAGTGTTCGACAAGTCCGTGAAATCAATCGGGCAGGTCGATTTCCTCGCGCAGGGCACTCTCTACCCCGACGTTATCGAAAGCGTGCCGATTGCCGGCAACCCCGCGTCGCTCATCAAGAGCCACCACAACGTCGGCGGACTGCCGAAACACATGAAGCTCAAACTTCTCGAACCCCTCCGCGAGCTTTTCAAAGACGAAGTGCGCGCGCTCGGCAAAGAGCTTGGGCTTTCAAAGGAAGTTCTTTGGAGACACCCCTTCCCCGGCCCGGGTCTCGGCGTGCGCGTGGTGGGCGACATCACGAAAAAACGTTGCGACATTCTCCGCGAGGCAGACGCAATCCTTCTCGAAGAAATGAAAGCGGCGGGGCTTTACTATAACGTCTGGCAGGCGTTTGCGGTGTTCCTCCCCGTCAAGACCGTCGGCGTCATGGGCGACGAGCGCACATACGACAATGTGATAGCCCTCCGCATTGTGGAAAGTCAGGACGCGATGACCGCCGACTGGGCGCACATTCCGCACGAAGTCTTGGCTAAGATTTCCAACCGAATCATAAACGAGGTCAAGGGCGTCAACCGCGTGTGTCTTGATATTTCCTCCAAACCGCCCGCAACAATCGAGTGGGAATAGGAGATAGTGTTGGCACGCTCAATGCGTGCAAGGAGATTTAGGAGGGCTTGCGATGTCGGCGTATAAATGCGTTTCGCTCGCTCGGCTTCGGTCATGTACGTGAGTACACTCCCGTCGCCTTGCTGCACAAAGCCGCATTTCTGCGTGCAACCTCGCAAGCCTCGACAGCGCGGCGGTCGCCGCGCGGAAGACTTAGATAAAACGCGATATTTGGGACGTTCATGGCTGTCCGAAATATCGCGTTTTTTTATATTACGTTGTCTGTGTTTGCGGAGCTTGCTACGGTTGCGGCGGTTTTTTTGCTTGGGTGGTATTCCGCGTTCCTATGAGTATATGAAAATCAGAGTGCGCTTAATGCGCACGGAGGAGGACGTGAACGAAAACGAGGAGCATTTCGTTCACGTCGGGGCGCGGCTCGCTCCGCTCCCGCGCGGTGGGGAAAAGTTGGCACGCTCAATGCGTGCAATGAGATTTGGAGGGGCTTGCGCGGCTTCGGTCATGTACGGGGGTACACTCCCGTCGCCTTGCATCGCAAAGCCGCATTTCTGCGTGCAACCCCGCAAGCCTCGACAGCGCGGCGACCGCCGCGCGGAAGACTTAGATAAAACGCGATATTTGGGACGTTCATGGCTGTCCGAAATATCGCGTTTTTTTATATTACGTTGTCTGTGTTTGCGGAGCTTGCTACGGTTGCGGCGGTTTTTTTGCTTGGGTGGTATTCCGCGTTCCTATGAGTATATGAAAATCAGAGTGCGCTTAATGCGCACGAGGGAGGACGTGAACGAAAACAGAGGGGTATTTCGTTCACGTCGGGCGCGGCTCGCTTTGCTCCCGCGCGGTGGGGTGGTGGGCGCATTTATTCTATCTGTTTTGTGTGTTGGGAGAGCTGTGTTGCGTTCCTGCGCTGGTGTTTATGTCTATTGCTTCGCTTTCGTCTTGTGGTAAAGATTGCTGTGCTTACGGTGTTTGTTTTGCTTTTGTTTTGCGAAGAAATTGAAGCTCGTTTATATTTTTTGCGAGAGGGGAAAATGTTGGTTGCGGAATATGCGGGGGTGAATGCGGTGGGTTTGGTTGTTTCGCTCCCGCCGGTGGTGGGATTCTGCGGCTAAATTTCGAGCCAGAGCGCGAGCGAGATGCGCGGCAGGTGCAGGGTGTTTTTTTCAAGCGGCGAAACGGGGTTTTCAAGTCCGCGCAAGTCGAATCTGTCGATGTCGGCGATTTGTATGAATTTTGTTTGCAAATCGGCTGGTACTGCGAGCTCGACATCGTTGCACGTCGGGTTGAATGCGGCGAAAATCCGTTTCGATTTCCCCGCGCCGCATGCGTTGAACATTACGCCGCCTGCGGGCGAGTTTCCCGCGCCGAAAAATTCGAGCCACCCCTGCGGCAGTTCTCCGTCTATTCTCAGCGACTTCCCCTCGGGCGACAGTCTGAATTTCAGCAGCGACCTCAGCCATTGGCAGACACCCGCGAAGCGCAGTCCGCGCAGGTAGTCGAGCGCGTTTGCCGCGCCGTCCTTATATGTGTTGTTTTTGCCGTATTTTGTCCGCGCGATGTCGAAGCCCTCCGCGACCATCGGAATCCCGACCGAAAGCAGCGTCAGCGCGTAGGCGAGTTTATAGCGGGCGATATCGTCCGCCGACGGGTTTTCGTGGCTGTCGGTAATGCGGTCCAAAAGGCATTTGTCGTCGTGGCTTTCGAGGTAGTTGACGGTTTGCGCGCAGAATCTGGAAGTGTCGCGGCTGCCGCCGACGAAGTATTTGAAGCCCGCGAAGTCGCCGCGTCCGAGCGCGTACGAGAGCATGAACTCGCGGAAGCCGTCGTTCCACGACGCGAAGCCCGTGTCGCGCAGGGCGGCGGCTATGTGTCCGCGGAAGCTCCACGGTTCGGCTATTAGAATGATGTCGTGTTTGAGCGTTTTCATTTCGCGCTCGATTTCGCGCAGTGTCTCTAAGCCGACGAGTTCGGCGAGGTCGAATCTGAATCCGTCCACGCCGTAGTTTTTCACGAGCTTTTTGAGGCTGTCGAGAATCATTCTTCGCGCCATGGGCGATTCGGAGCGGTAGTCGTTTCCGCAGCCGCTGAAATTCATGAGGTCGCCCGCCATGTTAAGCTCGAAATAGTATTCCTTGTCGGCGCGGACAAGGTAGTTCGGCTCGCCAACATGGTTGTAGACGACGTCGAGAATCACGGCGATTCCCGCGCGGTGGAACGCCTCTACGAGCCGCGCGAAATCTTCGTTTTGCGACGAATTTTCGGGGTCGGTTGCGTACGAGCTTGCGGGGGAGAACCAGTTGACGGGCATGTAACCCCATTCGTAGTCGGTGCGTTTTGCGGCGGTGAATTCCTGCACGGGTTGAAGCTCGACGCAGTTGACGCCGACTTTCCGCAGGTAGCAGTTTTCGTCGGCGAGCCACTTTGTCAGCCCTTCGAATGTGAGCCGTTCGCCGTCGGAGATGTCCGCCCGCGCCTTTGCAAGCACGTCGCGCAGGTGGATTTCCATTACGGCGAGGTCGTGCCAATGCGGAGGCTTGAACGGGCGCGCACGGGGCAGGTCGGCGTCGAACTTCACGATTGACGGGCCGTCGGGGGAAAGCATTGCGTTTGCGTAGGGGTCGGCGACGGGTTCGGACGACGAAAACGCGGTTGTCGCGTCGCGGTTTTTGCCGCCGATTCGCCAGAAATACCGCGCCCCCGACAGGTCGCCGTCGGCGGACGCCGTCCAGATTGCGCCGTCGCAGGAGCTTGCGGAGGTCTCGCGGCGGACGCCGTCGAGAGTCCATTCGACCGACGCGTACGCGGCGCGTGGCGCGAAAAGAGAAAAGCTTGTTTTGCCGTCCGCGAAGCGCGCTCCGAGCGGAGCGGGCGAGTAGATGTTTAGCAGGCGTTCGGCGAAATCGACTCCGCCCGACACGCCGAGCTGCGGGAATGAAAGCCTGATTTCGTCGGCGAGCGAGCAGATGCCGTCGAAGTTTATCACGAACACGTGAAGCCCCGTTTTGTCGAGGCTCAGGCGCAGGTTGGAGTTTCCGCGGGCGTCGCGCTCGACGTTCGGAAGGGTCGGGACGGGTTCGAGCCAGCGGCCGTCCGCGCCCGCGAATTTAAAATACGCCGTGCGGCGTTTCATGCCGAGCTTCGCCACGGGAATTTCGAGCTTGCGCCCGAAGCGTCCCGACGACGGCGACATTTTCCAGAGCGGGTTGCCGATTGCATCTCCCCAGTTGTTGAAGTCGCCGCAGACGTAGTAGTCGGCGTCCGAGACTGCGCGGATATTCTTGAAATTGTCGGCGTCGAGCAGGAAGTGCGCAATGCCGTCGGAGATAAAGTAGGAGGCGTATTTTGCGAAGTCGCGCCCCGAAGCGCGGCTTATCGAAAAGTCGGGCAGCCCAGAAGCCCCCGACACCTTTACGTTCGGCACAAAGGGAATGTCGCGGTTGAAGACTACGGCGATTTCGTGCGCGTTTATCCACCATGCCTTGACGATTTTCGTTGTCATCTTTATTCCGAAATGAATCTGATTGAGTTTGGCGTTCGGGCTTTTTTTCGCGCGGGCGCGGCGGATTTTTCTTCGGGCTTTGCCGCCTGTTGCGCCGCCGCCGTTTGCAGGGCGGGCGTTGCGGCGGTTTGCCGCGTTCCGTCGGCGGGTTTCGACATGTCGATTTTAAATGATGGCTGTTCCCGCGTCTCCGTTTTTTTCGGCTCGTCTGCCGCGGATAAGAGTCTGCGCAGAATGGATTTTTCCGCGGCGGGTTTGGCTTGTTTTTCCGCCTGCTCCTGCGGGGCAGGCTGCCCGCCCTCCGTTTGCGAAGCGGCGGCTTCGCGCGTCTGCTTTTCGGCGTTGCGGACAACCGTTCTTCCGAAGTTTGTGTCGACACTCACGGGCGTAGAATCCTTGAATCTGAAAACAATCTCGTTTTTGCCGACGAATCCGAGCTTTTCGCGGATAACCCTTTCGGCGAAGGCGTCGTCATGCACGAGTCTGTAATAATACTCCTCCTTGTACGCCTTTTCGTCGGAGAGTTTGGCGACATTGTAGCGCAGGCGCGACTCGTCGAGCCGGCGTTCGATGTTCTCCTCGCGGACGCCGAGCCACTTGACGTAGAACAGGCAAGCCATTGCCGCCGACGCGAAGAGCAGCAGAAATATTATGGCGTTGTAGATTTTATCCATGCGCTTTCATTTTCGTCAAAATATCGCAGGCGTCCGCGCCGTGTAAAGATTATTACCGAATTTTTTAAAAATATACTCGCAAGAAGCGTCCGAACGTGGGACTATTCTCGAATGGCAAAATCGGGAAGAGCGTTGTGGACGGCGGCGATAAAGGAGGGCAAAAAATCCTCCCCTGCGGGAGCGTCGGAGCGGACGGAGAAATCCGCCGATTCCCGCGCTCGCAAAAAACGCCTCGAAACCGAGCGCAAGCTTCGCGGCAGGCAGATGTGCGGCAGGGTGCTCGGCATAGACCCGAGCCTTCGCGGCACGGGTCTTGCCGTCTTGGAGGCGCGGGAGGACGGCACTTTGGTTTACATAGAATCCCTCACAGTGAAAAACCGCCCGACGCTTTCCATGCCCGAATGCCTTGCGCGGATTTTGGAGGAGACCGACGGAATTATCCGCCGCAACAAGCCCGACTGCGTCGCGATAGAGCAGAGCGTGTACGTGCAGAATTTCAGAACCGCGCTTATTTTAGGCTCGTCGCGCGGCGCGGCGATTGCCGCCGCCGCCGCAAAAAGGCTAGAAGTCTTCGAGTATCCGCCGCTGAGAATCAAGCAGGCGGTAATCGGCTACGGCAGGGCGAGCAAAGAGCAGATTGCGCGTTCGGTGGCGGCTCTCGTCTCGAACGCGCCCGTGCTTCCGTCCGACGAGGCGGACGCGGCGGGCGCGGCGTTAACCCACATATTTACTCATAAAGTCTGATAAAAATCATGAAAAAATCTCTCATAGCAATGGCGGCTGGAATGGGAAGCCGCTTCGGCGGACTCAAACAGGCGGCGAAATTCGGCGCGTCGCAGAAAGTCATTCTCGACTTCGCAATCGAGGACGCGCTTGCGGCGGGCGTAGAAAAGCTCGTGTTCGTAATCCGCTCCGACATCGAAAAGATTTTCCGCGAGGACGTTTCGGGAAAATACGAAAACAAAACCGACGTCCGCTACGTCTTTCAGGACAAATGCGGGCAGCCCCTGCCGCTCGGACGCTCCAAGCCCTGGGGCACGGGGCACGCAGTGCTTGCCTGCGCCGACGAAATAGCCGAAAGCTTTTTCGCAATCAACGCCGACGACTATTACGGGGCGTCGTCGTACACCGCGGCGTCCGAATTTCTCGACACCGCAAAGCCCGACACCTGCGCCCTTGCGGGCTTTCTGCTGAAAAACACGCTGTCCGAAAACGGCACGGTCTCGCGCGGGATATGCTCGCACGACGCCGACATGAACCTTTCGGGCGTGCGCGAATTCGGCGGGCTGAAAAAGGTCTCCGACAATCCCCTCAAAATTGCCTCCGCCGACGGAACGGAATTTTGCGGCGACGAATATACGTCGCTGAATTTTTGGGTGTTCCAGCGCAGCTTCATGGACATCTTGGGCAGCGAGTTCGACAAATTCCTGTCGGAAAACTCCAAGAGCGAAAAGGCGGAATTCTACCTGCCCGCCGCCGTCGATACGTCGATAAAAAACGGGAGTCTTTCCGCCAAGATTCTGCCCACGCGCGAACGCTGGCAGGGAATCACATACCGCGAGGACATGCCGCTTGTCGAAAAATTCCTGCGCGAAAACGGCCGCATTTAGGCTTCGCCTCCGAAAGAAAAATCCGATTGAAAACACGATGAAAAAAACAGCGAAATTTCTCTGCGCCCTCGCCCTCGCGTGCGCGTCCGCCGCCGCGTTCGGGGCGGACTTCTCCGCGCAGGTCGCCGCAAGCACGCTCGACCCAAAAATGGAGTGGTGGTTCAATCTGCCCGCCGACTCCGCGCCGAACATCGTCCAGACCGAGCGCGTCTATTTCCATCAGGATTTTTCCGTGTTCGCGTTCTTCGACAAGGCGGCGGTAAAGGACGGCGACTTCGACATCGAATATTCAATCTACTCCGTCTATCCCGACGGCAAACGCGCGAAGGCTGCGGACAATATTCGCTTGAAGGGCAAAAAACTTTCGAAAGACATAATCGTCGCCTCGAACGAATACGTCGGGGTGTGCTTCGACAAAAACTACCGCGAGGGCGTGTACACGTTCGAGATAGAGGCGCGCGACAAAATCGCGGGCGCGGTGTCGAAGTCGTCAACGCAGGTGAGGCTTTCGGAATGGACGCCGCCCGCGCCCATGCTCGACGCGGCTCTCGTGAAAAAGTCGATACTCGGCTTCTATCTGAACCCGTCGCCCGACACGCTGTACTCGCTGTTCTTCTCGAAGTCGCTCGACTTGGAGCAGAAAGGCGCGCCCAACGACCTCAACTTCATCAACCTCGGATTCCTCCGCGCGGCGTTCAAGCGCAACTCGTTTTTGCTGCCGCCCATGCGCGAGAATTTCGCGGGCTTCAAGCCGCTCGACCGCGCGAAAATCATATTCCTGTTCGCCGTGCTCGACGAAGCCCGCATAGACTTCAACATTCTCACCCCCGCCGAGCGCGACTATCAGGACGCCATGCGCAAGGCGAAAATTCCCGACCCCTACGCCGAGTGGGATCCCGTAATCGGCGCGGCGCAGATTGACATGCTCTGGGGCGAGTTCTTCGCCGACGGCACATACAAGCCGATTCGCCGCATAATGGATTTGCTCGCGTACGCGGAGGAGGCGAAGTTTACGCAGGCGTGCCTTTCCGCCGGCAAGCGTCCCGAAAGCCGCGCCGACTGGAAAAAGTTCATGTACGGGGCGTATCATTCGGTCGCGCTTCAATCGCTTTTGCGCAATTCGGAACGCTTCCCGCTCGTAAAAAAATACTGCATGTGGGCGCTCGAAAACGGAGGGCTTCCCGATTCCACATACCGCCTTTTCGGAGGGGCGCAGGCGCAGTAGGATTCCCGAAAAATTTTTGATTCTATATGCCGCAAAACGGAAAAATAGCATTCTGGTTTTCCGCGCCGCTTCTTGCGGCGCTGTTCTTCCACATGGTCTGCGAAAGCATGGTCGTGCCGATTCTCGCGCCGACTCTTGCCGAGCCGATTTCGCCCGCGCACGACATGCTTGCGGGCTATTCGCAGGGTGCGCACAAGTTTTTCTACGGGCTTGCGCTGGCAGTCTATCCGATTCTCGTGTTTCTCTGCGCCCCGATAATCGGCGCGGTTTCCGACACCGTCGGGCGTCGCCCCGTTCTCCTCGCCGCGCTTGTCGGGACGATTTTGGGCTGCGTGGGGCAGGGCTTGGGAATGGAGGTTCTTTCGGTTTCGCTCTTCGTCGCGGGACGCGCCCTCGTGGGGGCTACGGCGGGCGTGGACGGCGTGATTCAGGCTGCGTTGCTCGACAAATGCGCGTCGGAAAAGCAGAAGAATTTTTACCTCGGCGCGTCGCTGCTTGCCATGAGCGTGGGCTTCATGGCGGGGCCCGCGTTCGCCGCGCTACTCGTAGACGAGAACGCGTCGGCGTTTGCGTGGAGCGCGCCGTTCTACGTCTTGGCGGTAATGTTTTTGTGGACTCTCGTTTTGATATGGCGGAAGATTCCGTCGGGCGGCGGACGCGCAAGCTTCGCGAAAATCAAATGGCTTGCGGGAATTGCCGACATCGCCGTGCTTTTCCGAATAAAACAGGCGCGGCACTTGGTCGCGATTTTCGTGCTGGCGGAAATCGCGGCGGGCTGCTATGTGGCGGTGACGCCGCTTGTGCTTGCGCAGACTTTCGGCTTCTCGGTGCGCGAAATCGCGGTGTTCATGTCTTTGGAGGGCGTCTTTGCGAGCGTCGTGTACGCGCTAATCGGCCCGTTCATGCTTGCGCATCTTTCCAAGAATTTCATTCTGCGCTTTTCGATGTTCATGTGCGTGATTACATGCGGACTGCTGTTTTTCGGCGAAATAGGGGCGTTCATCTGGGCGGATTCGTTCTTCATGGCGATTGGGTTCTCTCTGGCGTACTACATAATTTTGTCGATGTTCTCCGACACTTCCGACGAGCGTAGGCGCGGCTGGATTCTGAGCGTGCTGTCGTCGCTCTGGGGGCTGACGATGGGCATGGGGCTTATGCTGTGCGGGGTTCTTGTGGGGTTTTCGAACGCGCTGTGCTTGATTGTCTGCGTGGCGCTGGGCGTGGCGGCGTTCCTCATGAGCCTCGCGAAAATCGGGCGGTTCAGGATTCCGTCCGACTCGATACCCGAATGATTTTTTGCCGATAAAAAATCCGCGCGGGGCGCAAAAAAAGATTTCAATTCGGATTCCGAAAATGTAATATCCGCGGCATGACGACAATTTTGGGATTGCTTGTATTGGGCACGGCGCTCGTGTTTCTCGAAACGGTGCTTGTGGGCGGCGTTTGGGCGGTCGCGGGCGTGGCGTGCTACGGCGGCGCGGTTTGGGCTGCAAACGCGGAGTTCGGCGCGGGGGCTGCGCTCGCGGCGGTCGCGCTTTCCGCGCTGGGTTGCGTTGCTGCGTTTCTTGTGTGGCTTTACGTCATTCCCAAGACGGCGGCGGGGCGCAAACTGTATCTGAACTCCAAGCAGGACGGGCGCGCGCCGTCGCCCGATTTCGCAAGGCTTGTCGGCAAAAAGGCGAGGGCGTTGACGCCGCTCGCGCCGACGGGAAAGGTG
>JAJXPD010000171.1 GCA_021641325.1 Opitutales bacterium | reverse complement strand
GTCTATTCTTTCGCGCGCGGATTTTTCGAGCTTTTCGCCCGCGGCTATGATTTCGTTTTTGAGCTTTTCGTTGCGCTTTTCGCTCGACTCCGCGCGCGACTGCAATTCGCCGCTTTTTTTGAGAATTGCCGCGCGTTCGCGTTCAAGTTCCGCTTTCGCCCTCGCGAGTTCGTCGCGGGCTTTTGCGATTTCTGCGAGCTCGCGCTCGCGCTCGTCGAGCGACTTCTTGCGGCTTTCCGCAAGCGACTTGTTTTCCTCCGCCGCCTTTGCGAGTTTCGACACGTCCGAATCGAGCGATTCGCGCCTGTCGCGTTCGGCGTCGAGCGACATTTTCAAAAGTTCGAGCATTTGCGAATCGGCGAAGTTGCGCTGTTCGGCGGCCGCCTGCAATTCGAGCTGTTCGGCGGCCGCCTGCAATTCGAGCTGTTCGGCGGCCGCGCCCGATGGCGGCGAATCGAAATTGGCAAGGCTTATAAGGCTCAGAAGCAGGAAGTCGCAAATGACTATCATTATTGATTTGCTCATAAAATTCCTCCGTGATTTTCCGCGCAGTCAATATAATTAAACGCCCGACTGCAAGCTCTTTTAAATATTAATGTCTTGAAGCCCGCGCGAAATTCGGCAAGTATTGCGGCAGAAATTTTTTTCAAAATGCAGCCAATCCGCAAAAAGACAACCGACGACTCCCCCAAAAAGAAAACCCTCCACACCGTCTCGATTACCGACGAACAGGCGGAAAAGCTCGATGCGTGGCTCGACAAGCACCTCTGGGCGCCGTTTTCGGTCAACTACGCGAAGTTCGCGTACAAGGGCCCCGACGTGAACGTTGTGGCGTATTCGTCGGGGAAGGTCGTGATTCAGGGCAAGGGCACGGAAGACTTCGTCCAGTTCGTCCTCGAGCCCGAAATCACGGGCTTTGCGCAGCTCGGCTACGACGAAGCCCTCCACCCCGAATGGTACGAGCTCCACGCGGGCGTAGACGAAAGCGGCAAGGGCGACCTCTTCGGACCGCTCGTTTCGGCGTGCGTTGTCGCCGACGGGGACGCCGTGCGCGAGTGGGTCGCCGCAGACCTGCGCGAATCCAAAAAAGTTTCGAGCGACGAAGCGGTTCTCAACATGGCGCGGAAAATCAAGGCCACAAAAAACGTCGCCGTGAAAGTGTCCTACGCGGGCATGGAAAAATACAACGCCCTCTACATAAAATTCGGGCGCAATCTCAACAGGCTTTTGGCGTGGTTCCACGCGACGGCGATTACGTCGGCCCTGAACGAAAGGCACGCGCCGTGGGGCATGCTCGACCAGTTCACGAAACAGCCGCTTGTCCAACGCCAGCTCGACATTCCCGACTTCGAGCTTAAAATGCGGACAAAGGCGGAGGAAGACCCCGTCGTCGCGGCGGCGTCGATTATCGCGCGCGCAACCTACATCTACGCAATGCGCAAACTCTCCGACGAATGCGGCATAAAACTCAAAAAAGGCGCAAGCGCGGACGTCCGCAAACAGGCGGTTGAAATCGTCAAAAAGTTCGGCGCGGAGGAGCTGAAACGCTTTGCGAAAATGCACTTCAAAACCGCGTCGGAGGCGATTTCGGAAGCGGAAAAATAAAATGGCTTCAAAAAAACACTCGGCAATAAACGCGCTCGCCGCGTTCGACTCCGAATACATTTCGGGGCGCAGCTGGCTTGTGGGAATCGACGAAGCGGGCAGGGGCTGTCTTGCGGGTCCCGTGTGCGCGGGGGCGGTTGCCGTCAGCGCGAAGGCGTACGCAAACCCCGCGTTTTTGGACGCGCTCTCGCTTCTCGACGATTCCAAAAAACTTTCCGAAGCCCGCAGGGAGGAATTGTATTCAACGCTCTGCATGCTGAAAAAATCGGGCGAAATAGACTTCGAGGCGGCGTTCGCCTCCGTCGCGGAAATCGAAAAATTCAACATTCTTTCCGCCACCCAAATGGCGATGACCCGCGCCGCCGAAAAGCTCGACGAACGCCTGCATTTGGGGCTTCGCAAGTCGTCCTCGCCCGCGACGCTCTTCGGGGAGGCGGCTCTCGACACGTCGATTGCGTGCGTGCTAATCGACGGAAAGCCGATGAAAAAAGTTCCGTACGCGCATACGGCGGTAGTCAAGGGCGACGCGTCGAGCTTGGCGGTCGCGGCCGCGTCGATTGTCGCAAAATTCACGCGCGACAAATTCATGCGCGACATCTCCGCAAAATACCCGCGCTTCGGCTTCGACGTCCACAAGGGCTACGGCACCGCGGCGCACCTGCAAAGCCTGCTGCTCTTCGGCGCGACCGACATTCACAGGCCGAGCTTCCTCAAAAAACTCCGCGCGGAGTCCGAAAAAACCGAAATGCAGGCGGAACTTTTTTGAAGTTTTCGGGCTTTTTGCCCGTCTAAAATCGGGCTTTTAAATTTAAAGGCTTGCAAGAATTTTAAAAGTCTATGCAATTACCGCGAAAAATATTATGAGCGATTTCCAAACAGCTATTTTGGCACTCGAAGACGGCAGCGTATACAAAGGCCGCGCATTCGGCGCAAAGAAAACGGTCGTCGGCGAGGCGGTCTTCAACACTTCCATGACGGGCTATCAGGAGGTTCTTACCGACCCGTCCTATTTCGGGCAAATCGTCACAATGACCGCCGTCGAAATCGGAAACTACGGCGTCAACAAGGCGGACGAAGAATCCGACGGAATCAAGGTCAGGGGCTTTGTCGTGCGCGAAGTCAGCCCGATTTCGAGCAGCTGGCGCGCCGAGCAAACCATTCAGGAATACCTCGAACAGGGCGGAGTGCCCGCAATCAGCGGCGTCGATACCCGCGCGATTACAAAAAAACTCAGAAGCGTCGGCGCAATGAAGGCGTGCCTTTCTACCGAGGGAATCTCGGCGGAAGAGGCTGTGGCAAAAGCCCGCGGCTGGGCTGGGCTTGTCGGCGTAGACTACGTCCGCGAAGTAAGCCGCAAAACTCCTTGCAAGTTCGACTGGTCCGACGAAATGCTCAAACCCTTTACGGTCGAGGGCACAAGCCTCTACAAGTTCGAGCGCACAAAGCCCGTCTTCAAATGCGCGGCGATAGACTACGGCGCGAAAACGTCGATTTTCAAAAAGCTCGCGTTCCACGGCTTCGACGTGACGATTTTCCCCGCCGACGCGCCCGCCGAACAGATTGAGGAATTTGCGCCCGACGCGGTCTTCCTCTCGAACGGCCCCGGCGATCCCTCCGCGGTTTCATACGCGCACAAATGCGTTTCGCGCCTGATAAAGAAATATCCCACGTTCGGCATTTGTCTGGGACACCAGATTATCACGCACGCAATCGGCGCAAAGACGTACAAGCTCAAATTCGGACACCGCGGCGGCAACCAGCCCGTCAAGAATCTCGAAACTGGGATTGTCTCCATCACTTCGCAAAACCACGGCTTTGCGGCGGACGCAAAGTCCATCGAAAACGCGGGCGGCATCGTAACCGAAATCAACCTCAACGACGAAACCGTAGAGGGTCTGCGCCTGAAAGACTATCCCGTGTTCTCGGTGCAATACCACCCCGAAGCGGCTCCCGGACCGAACGACGCCGACCCGCTCTTCGAAAACTTCCACGAGCTTGTCAAAAAGACGCTCGGAAAATAGGGCGGCAGCGCGGAAAATATTTTTTGCGAAAAAACTTGATTTTCGAAAAAAACGGTATCTAATACGTCGTCAATATGCAAAACAGTTGGTTCAGCTACTACTTTTACTTTACCTTTCCAAACAGAGGCGTTCGGTAGGCGGCTTGACCGTTGTTGCATGCAGAAAAGTTTAACCCGAACGCCCAAGGCGGTCGGGTTTTTTTATTTCCCCGATTTTCAAAAAAAAATTTTTTTAACACGAAAGAAAGACAATGAATCAGAAATCAATGAACAGTTCCTCGAAATCGTCAGGCAGATGGGTCGGTTTCAGGAAGGAGTTAAAAGTGCTCGACTGCACAATCAGAGACGGCGGGCTTATGAACGCCAGCCGCTTCGACGACAAAACCGTTCGCGCCGTCTACGACGCCTGCGCCGACGCCGGTATCGACTACATGGAAATCGGATACAAGAACAGCAGCAGCATTTACGCCCCCGCCGAATTCGGCGACTGGCGTTTCTGCAAGGAAGAGTCAATCAAGCGCGTAATCGGCGACAACAAGCGCGACATCAAAATCTCCGTCATGGCGGACGCCGAAAAGAGCGACTACAAAACCGACCTCTCCCAAAAGTCCGAAAGCCTCATCGACATGGTTCGAATCGCGACCTACATTCACCAAATTCCGCTCGCGCTCGACATGATTAAACACTGCCACGACCTCGGCTACGAAACGACCGTCAACATCATGGCGGTTTCGACCGTGCGCGAAAGCGAACTCGACGAAGGCCTTGAAATGCTCGGCGAAAGCGAAGCTGAGTCAATCTACCTCGTAGAC
>JAJXPD010000170.1 GCA_021641325.1 Opitutales bacterium | reverse complement strand
GAGTTTGGGTTCGGCGTCGGGGTGCCCCATGTGCGAAAGTTCCGCGAGGGCGCGTGCTGACGGTTTCCAACTCCACGAAGAGCGTAGACTATACGTTCAAAGACAAAGCGGGCGAAATCATGAAAAACCTCGTGCTCGACGCGGCGACAAACACGCTGACACTCGCAAGCATTCCCGAACCCTCCACATACGCGGCGGTGTTCGGCGCGCTCGCGCTCGGCTTGGCACTCTACCGCCGCAGAAAGTAGCCGACAGCTCCAACCCATTTCAAGCCCGCGCCTGCGGGCTTTTTTTGTGCCGTCTGCGAGTGGGCGAATAAGCCCGAAGCCCCCTCCCCGTACGACGGGAAGAAATGCTCCGTTTGAATGCGCAAAAAGCCCCGAGAGGCGTTTCCGTCTTTCGGGGCTTTATCGGGTTGCGCGGAATTTTCGCGTTGCCGCGCCGATTGGAAGCGTTGCGGCGGCAATCCGCGCTACGCTTTGTAGGCTTTCAGAAGCTTTTCGATTTCCGCGATTTTCGCGCGGCAGTCGTCGAGCTGTTTCTTTGCGCCCTCGATTACCTTTGCGGGAGCTTTCGAGGTAAACGCCTCGTTCGAAAGGCGGGCGACCGTCGATTTTTCGAAGCCGCAAAGTTTGGCAAGCTCCTTTTCGAGACGCGCGATTTCCGCGCCCATATCGATGTCGCCGCTCATGTCGAGGTAGACCGTGCCGAGGGCGGTAATCGCCGCGGGCGAGTCGCACTCAACGGAGACTTTTTCGAAAGTCTCTGCGCCGACGAGCTTTTTGAGCTTGTCGGAGTTTGCGTCGAAGACCGCCGCGCTTGCGGCGTCCGCGGGGAGAATCGACATTTTCGAATCGCGCTTGGTGCCCACTTTGCACTGGGCTTTGAGGGCGCGCGATTTTGCGACCAAATCTTTGAGTTTTTCGGTATCCGCCGCCGCGTTTTCGTCGATTGCGATGCCGAGTTCCGCGAGTTCGTCGGCGAAGTCGGGCGAGACGTTTTGTATGAACTCTCCCGCGCCGCCGAAGCCCATCGAGTGCCAGAGTTCCTCCGTGATGAAGGGCATGAAGGGGTGGAGCAAAAGCAGCGTCTGGCGCAGGCACAAGTCCTGAACTGCGAGCACCGTGCCCCGCGCCGATTCGTCGGCGAGGCGCGACTTTGAGACCTCCAAATACCAGCCGCAAAAGTCGTTCCAGAAGAACGCGTAAAGGCTTTGCGTGATTGCGTTGAACTGGTAGACGCCGTAGTCTTTCGCGACGGTTTCGGCGCATTTAACGAGGTTTGCGAGAATTGCGTGGTCGTCGGAATCGAGCTTCGAGACGTCGATTCTGTCGGCGATTGCTTTCAGCGACGAGTTGTCGCCCGCGCCGCCCGACATCTGCCTGAATCTGCACGCGTTCCAAAGTTTGTTGCAGAAGTTTCTGCCGAGTTCCACGCGCTCTTCGCTGAACAGAATGTCCTGCCCCTGCGGAGCGCAGTTCATGACGCCGAAGCGCAGGCCGTCCGCGCCGTAGCGGGCGATGATGTCGAGCGGGTCGGGCGAGTTGCCCAAGCTCTTCGACATTTTGCGTCCCTGCATGTCGCGGATAATGCCCGTGAAATAGACGTTTTTGAAGGGGATTCTCTCGCTCGGCACGCCGTCGAGGAATTCCAAGCCCGCCATAATCATTCTGGCTACCCAGAAGAAGATGATGTCTGGGCCTGTTACGAGGTCGGAGGTCGGGTAGAAGTAGTCCATGCCCTCCTCTTTCATTTTTTCGGGGTTCGGCCAGCCCATTGTGCCGAACGGCCAAATCCACGAGCTTGCCCAGGTGTCGAGCGAGTCGGGGTCTTGCACCCAATTTTCGGGGTCGGACGGGCCGTCCACGCTTACATGCACCTCTTCGGGGTTGTGGATATCGGGGTTTTCGACGCCCTTTCTGTACCACACGGGAATGCGGTGCCCCCACCAAATTTGGCGGCTGATGCACCAGTCGCGGATATTGTCGAGCCAGTGCTCGTAGGTTTTTTCCCAGCGTTTCGGCCAGAATTTGATTGCGCCCGACTCCACCGCCGCCTTTGCCTCGGCGACTTTCGGATAGCGCATGAACCACTGGTCGGAAAGGCGCGGCTCAATCGGCACGCCGCCGCGTTCGGAGAAGCCCACGTTGTTGTCGTAGTCTTCAATCGCCACAAGCTGCCCAAGCTCGTCGAGCTTTTCGACCGCCTTTTTGCGGGCGGCAAAGCGGTCAAGCCCGCAGAAATCTTCGCCCGCGAGCGCGTTCATGGTGGCGTCGGGGTTCATGACGTCGATAATCGGCAGATTGTGCCGCTGCCCGATTTCGAAGTCGGCGACGTCGTGCGCGGGAGTTACTTTGAGGACGCCCGTGCCGAATTTCATATCGACATATTCGTCGCCGATAATCGGAATGGGGGCTTTGGGGAACGGACGCCAAACGTGCATGCCGACGTATTTCTTGTAGCGTTCGTCGTTGGGGTTGACCGCCACGGCGGAGTCTCCCATAATCGTTTCGGGGCGGGTTGTGGAAATTTCGAGGAACACGCCCGGCTCTTCGACAATCTCGTACTTCATCTTGAAGAGCTTGCTCTTCTGGGGGGTCATGATTACCTCTTCGTCGGAAAGGGCGGTGAGGTTGACGGGGCACCAGTTGACCATGCGCTTGCCGCGGTAGATGTAGCCCTGTTTGAAAAGTTTTACGAACGCGGTAAGGACGCCGCGGGAATAGTCGTCGTCAAGCGTATGGACGAGCCTCGACCAGTCGCACGACGCGCCGAGCTTTTTGAGCTGTTCGATGATGATTCCGCCGTGTTTGTCGCGCCACTGTTTTGCGACTTCTATGAATTTGTCGCGCCCAAGCTCGCGCGCGCAGGTGTGCTTTTCCTTGCGCAGGTAAGACTCAACCTTTGTCTGCGTCGCGACGCCCGCGTGGTCGGTGCCTGGAATCCAAATCGCGCTCTTGCCCGTCTGGCGGGCGCGGCGCACCAAAATGTCCTGAATGGTATTGTTGAGAACGTGCCCCATAGTGAGCACGCCCGTTACGTTCGGCGGGGGAATCACGATGGAATACGCCTCTTTGTTCGGGTCGACTTTGCCTTTGAAGCAGCCCGATTCGACCCACGTCTTGTACCATTTGTCCTCGACTTCCGAGGGGTTGTATGCTTTTGAAATTTCGCTCATAAAAACCTTAATAATCCGACATGCCGCCGAGGCTGTCAAGTTTTTGTTGCCCCGAAGCTTGACGGGCAAACCGCACAAAAAAAGCCGAACGCAAAAAGCGTCCGGCTAAATTAATGTCAAAACCGCTCTATTTGCGTCTGCGGTATACCGCGAGGGCAAGAGCCAACGCGCCGAAGACTGCGGCGTATGTCGCGGGTTCGGGAATCGCCTTTACGCTAAGAACGTATTTGCCGTACTTCGACAAGTCTTCGCCGACCGCCACGAGTTCCAGCTGGTCTTTCTGGTAAACGTTGTTGTCTTTGTCTACTGCGGTAATCTGGGCGGAATCCCACCATGAATTGGAGTCGAAGAACACGCTGTCGGCGGCGAAGCCCTCGATTGTCATATCGACATTCGCCCCGCTAAAAAGCCCGATGCCCCTAAACGAAGCCTTTGCGCTGTTTTCAAGAATCAAGCTAAGACTCGTGCTAAGGTTGAAAAAGACGCTTTGGAACGAATTGTTCGCGCTGATGTTGATTGTGCTGTGAGAGCCTGCATACAAACCTATGCCTACGTCCACGGCGTCAACCGTGTCGATGTCCAAAGTGCCGCCCGAAAGAATCAGGCGTCCGTCGCCCACCGTGCCCTTCCTGATTGCAGCACCCGACGAAAAGGCGGTTCTGCCCTCGACAATCTTCAATACAGAGCCTTCTTTGAGGTTCAATGCCTGATTGAGAACAACCATGCCCTTTGCCCAAATTGTACCGCTGCCGTTAAAATTGATATTTTTTGTAAGGTTGCCGTAGTTGAACGTGCCGCCGATATCGAGCGACGAAGCTGCGTTGAAAACAAATTCGGAAGTTGCGCCCGAAGTGAACGTAGAGCCCGTCCTGATGCGCAAGGAGGATTCTTTGAAAAATTCCGTTTTTTCAACGTTGTAGTTTACGTTGACGAGTTTTGTGTTCTGGGTGCCGATTGCGAAAGCTGTGCCGAAGTTGTTGCCGTCGAAAGTCAAACGCGTACCCGTAAAGGTGGCATTCGTGTTTACCAACACGCTCGCGCCTGTCGCACTTCCGAAAAATGAGCCACTTCCCATTTCGTAATTGGAAACGGCGGTGTCGGAGCCGCTGTTTATTAAATTCAGCGTCTGGTTCGTCAAGTACCAGCCGAAACTGGAATTGTTCCGCAGGGCAAAGTCGTTCTCCGAGCCGTTGTTATCGATTGTAGCCCCGAACGCCAATGTGTAGCCTCCGCCGCTTTTTACCGCGCTTGTCAGCGCGTTTCTCGACAACGTAACGACCGTCATTCTC
>JAJXPD010000014.1:19032-19645 GCA_021641325.1 Opitutales bacterium | reverse complement strand
AAAGCCCGAAAAAACCGCCGTTGGAGCGTCGCGCGGGGCGCGGGAGGAAGGGGGCGATAAAAAAGGTTGATTTCGGCGAAAATAAATCCACTATTGTGGGGAAAAGTATTTGACAAGAAACACAAAACACGAATTCACATCATGGAAATCACCCAAGAAAAAGTAAACGACGTTGCCGTAATTTCGCTCAGCGGCAGACTCAATGTCACAACCACGTCAGAGCTGGAACAAGTCTTTACAAAGCTTCTCGAAGAAAATCAGGCAAAAGTTCTCGTCGAATGCTGCGAGCTTGAATATATCAGTAGCGCGGGCTTGCGCGTCCTGCTCACGGCGGCGAAGCAGTTCAAGAAGATTTCGGGCGAAATCGCGCTTGCGGGGCTTAGCCAGAACGTAAAGCAGGTTTTCGAAATCTCCGGCTTCACGAGCATTTTCCCGATTTACTCTACGCGCGACGAAGCAATCAAAGCCCTGTAAAGCAAACGGCACAACATTCAGAATCCGAAACCGACGCGCTTCAAGCCGTCGGTTTTTTGTTCCCGCCCGCCGCGCAAAAACAATGCCGACGCGCTCCGCAAGATAAATCGCGCCCGACCCCGCCCGCGCAAAGCAAGAG
>JAJXPD010000014.1:0-19022 GCA_021641325.1 Opitutales bacterium | reverse complement strand
AAGCAAGAGCTACCGCCTGCCGCGCCTTTCCCCGCAAGGAACGCCGCAACTCACGCGCCATGCTCTCCGCCAAGCCACACGCGCCCGCAACGTCCATACGCGCCGCCCCGACCGCGCCGATTGCCGAGCGCGTTAAATTTCGAAAATCCTCGCAGATTCCTGCCGACAAAAAAAGCGTCCCGCAAAGGACGCTTTTTCGCAAATGCGCAACCGCGAATTTATTTCACGAAGTCCGCCTTGTTGAGGTAGTCGAAGCTCATCTTCACGCTTTCGCAGGGCGTGTAGTTGTAGCGTTCCACTTCCACGAAGAAGTGTTCCGTGCCCGCGATTTTGAGGTTGTTGAAGATTGCGTCGAAACCTACCATACCGCTCTGACCGAGCTCCTTTTCGTCCTTGATGTGGAGGAGTCTGAAACGGTTGGGATATTTCTTAAAGAGGTCTACGGGACCCGTTTCGCCGCGAACCGCCCAGTAAACGTCAAGCTCTATGAAAACGTATTTCGGGTCTGTGTGCTGGAGCATGTAGTCCATCATCGAAATCTTGTTTTCGATTTTTTCGAACTCGTGCTTGTGGTTGTGGTAGCCGAAAGCTATGCCCTTTGCCGCCGCGCGTTTGCCGACTTCGTTAAAGTATTCGCAGTATGTCTGCATGTCTTTAAGCGTTTCGGGGCGTTTGAGGTAGGGCATAACCATGTATTTCATGCCCGCCTTTTGGTGCGCGTCGATAGCCTGATCCCACCAAGCGAGAGCCTTGGAGAAATCCTTTGTGGCAAGCTCCTCTTTCGTGAGCGCGCGGTTCTGGTGCGAGGAAATGACCTTCATGCCGGTCGATTCAACAAGCTTCTTGAATTCGACGGGGTCCATTCCGTAGAATTTGCCGTTGCCGTAGCCCGCCGCTTCGATTGAAGTGTAGCCCATGTCGGCCGCCTTTTGGAGCGTGCCTTTGAGGTCTTTCTTCGCGTCGGCGCGGAGCGAATAGAGCTGAAGCCCGATTTCCTTTTCCGGGGCGGGCGCGGAAGACTGCGCCGTAGCGCATGCCGAATTGAATGTCGCAACCGCCGCGAGCGCGATTGCCAAAACGATAGATTTAATTTTCATCATATATTTGCTGTTAAAAAGGCGAACATGCCCTACATTTTCCGATTTTTCAAGTATTTTGTTGCCGCAAAATCCGAATGCACAACCGTTCAAAAATCTTGACATTCGCGGATTTTTCGGGCAAAAATGCGCCGAATTCGATTGAGATTGTACATATGCGCAGATTCGGAAAGACAAAAGCGGCAATCGCCATTCTTGCGGCGTCCCTTTGCTGCGCGCATTTCGGGTTTGCGTACTCGATACCGCTGAAAATCCAGCCGCGCTTCGAATCGGACGAACACGCCGAACACAGGGGCGAAGACTACGAACGCCGACGCTTTTGGGGCAAAATAGTGATAGGCTCGGCGATAATATCGGGCATGCTGCTGTTCAGATTCATCGCAAACAGGGAGCCGCAGCGCAGGTACATCAGAATTTTAAAATCGCTCCCGGGCAGAATCGGCGTCTGCACGCGCGACTTTTCCCTGATGTTCTTCCACACCGAAAACGAGCAGCTCAACCGCAAAAAGCTCAAAAACCTGCGCGAGGTAAAGAACATAGACTTCGACGCGATTTCAGCGGCGATAACAAAAGTCTTCAACACAAAAACCGCCGCGGTACTCGACTACGACTATAAGCACGTCCGCCGCTCCATGACGATTTCGCCGCTCGACGACTCAGTTTTCGGCAGGGAATGCGTAATCTGGTTCTCGCACGACAACACCGAATTGCAGGAAGCCCGCGACCAAGCCGAACGCTACGCAAAACAAAGCGCGGAAAACATGCTGAAACTGCGCCAGAACACGCGCATGTGGCGCATACTTCTCAACGCCCTGCCAATGCACGTTTTCGCGAAAGACCCTTCGGACGATTTCAGGTACGCGTTCTCGAACAAAAAAACCAACGAATTTTTCGGCAGGGACATCACGGGGCTTACGGACTTCGAAATATTCGAGAAATCGGAGGCGGAGCGCAGGCGTTTCGAGGACATCGAAAACATGAAAGACCTGACGCGCGGGTTCGAAGCGAACATTCCCCTCAAAGACTTCCGCGGAAAGACGCACCTGATGTGCAACATCAGATACCCGTTCACCGACGAAAGCGGACACACCCTCCTTCTAGGCGCGTCGCTCGACGTAAGCGAAGTGCTCGAAAGCGCGAAAATAAGGGAGCGGACTGAATCGTTCTGGGAAAACGCGGTCGAAAACTTCCCGATTATGGCGTTCGCAAAAGACGCCGACGGCGGCTTCAAGTACATAGCGGCAAACAGGCAGGTTTGCGAATTTTTGGGAATCCCGAAAGCCGAGCTTATCGGCAAGACCGACGCCGAAATTCCCGCATTCGCCCCGATGCTCGAAGAAATCCGCGCGCGCGACGAAGCCGCGGTAGAAGCGGGCGAACACAGCGTGCACACGCTCTTCGTCCCCGACGGGCGCGGCGAAAAACGCCTTCTCCGCGCAATCAGAAAGCCGATAACGCTCTCCGACGGCCGCCGCATTCTCTGCTTCACGATAGCCGACATCAGCGACCTCGCCGACGAATCGCTAAAAAAAAGGTTGATATGCACCGAAAAAACGCCATTGTGAAATTTTTAAATTCAGAATTTGAGGAAATATAAATGGCTTCCATATTGATAGGATTGTTCACTTTCGTACTGGTACTGGTTTGCGTATTGCTGGTCTTGGTAATACTCATGCAACGCCCCAACGCAAACGCGGGCATGGGAGCGGCTCTCGGCGGCGGAATGGCGGAAGGCGCGTTCGGCGGCGAAGCCGGCAACGTACTCACAAAGGCGACAGTCAAGCTCACGGTGCTCTACTTCGTGATTTCGGCGGGTCTGTACCTCGGATACATCTACACGACGGGCGGAAGCTCGGCGGAAAAGGCGGAAACCCCGTCGATTTCGTCGCTTGTGGAACAGAAGAAAGCGGAAGCCGAAAAAGCTCCCGCGCCCAAGGCGGACGCGGCAAAGGAAGCCGCGTCAAAAGCCCCCGCAACACCCGCCGCTCCCGCAAAAAAATAGGGAATGCAAAAACGTTTTCCAAAATTTCGGGGCGCGGTTGCTTGCATCGCGCTCTTTTTTGTCCCGATATTCGCGGGCTTGCCCGACGCGTCGGCGCAGGTAAGGCGCGGCTTCGAGAAAGTCGTGCCGCTTACGCAAAGCGAGGCGGCGGAAATGTGGAACGCCTTTAAACGCGCGAAAATCGCGGGCAGCTACGCAATGCGCTTCACGCTCACGCACTCGCCGCGCAGGGGCGAAAACACAGAATACGACGGCGAAATTTTCGGAACGGAACGCAACGGAAAAACGCTCACGCGCATAAGGCTCAAAAAGGCGCAAGACGCCGACTTTGCCGACTTCATTTTGTCGAACTCGCCGGAAAGCCAAAAAGTGTGGCGCAAAAACGCCGGCGGAAAATTCGCCGAAATTCCCGAATCGGAATGGCTCAAACCGCTGCTCGACGGCGCGGTATTCTCGCCCTTCGACCTCCTCATGCCCTACGTCAACTGGACGCCGAAATACGCGGGCGCGGGAAGAATCGGGCAGGCGGTGCACTTCTTCGAGCTTGAAACGCCGAAAGGCTTTGCCGACACAATAGACAAAGTCGATGTCGCAATCACGCGCGAATTCAATTCGCCCGCGCAGACGAGGGTGTTCGCAAAAGGCGGGGCGAAAACGGTCTCGCTCGGCTCGGTAAAAAAGGCGGACGGGCTGTGGATTGTGCTCGAGCTATCCGCCCGCGACGAAGCTTCGCGCGACAAGGACAAACTAAGGTTCCGCGCCGCAAAATTCCGCGCCGACCTCCCCTCCTCCGTATTCGACCCCGAAAGCGCGGCAGTTCCGCAAATCGGCGGCATGCAAAAATTGTAGGCGTTTAGTATTGTAAGTTTCGGGCGCGGGGCTTAGCGTTTCGGCTAAATTTACGTACAATATTCTACCATGGACACGCGTTATATAAAACTCGCAAAAAATTTGTGCGGACACTCCGCAAAAATCAAACAGGGCGAACACGTTCTGCTCGACCTCTGGGAAACGCCCGTCGAAATGGCGGAAGCCCTCATAGACGAAATTTCGTCGCGCGGGGCTTTCGCTCACGTCGAACTCGGCAACCCGCGCATAGCCCGCAGGCTCGCGATGTCGTCGGGCGGCGGCAGGCTCGCGGTCGCGGCGGAATGCGCCCTCTACAAAATGAAAAAGATGGACGCGTACATCGCAATACGCGGCTCGCACAACATCTTCGAAAACTCCGACGTTCCGCAAAACAGAATGGCGGAAATCTCCGCCGCAATGAAGGAGTCGGTGGACTGGCGCGTCAACAAGACAAAGTGGGTTGTGCTGCGCTGGCCGAACCCCGCAATGGCTCAGCTTGCGCAGATGAGCACCGAAGCTTTCGAAGACTTCTACTTCGACGTCTGCACAATGGACTACGACAAAATGGACGAGGGCATGGCAGCGATGAAAAAGCTCATGGAATCGACCGACCAAGTCCACATCACGGGTCCGAATACCGACCTGCGCTTCTCGATTAAGGGCATGAGGGCAATCCCCTGCGGCGGGCAGTACAACATTCCCGACGGCGAAATCTTCACCGCCCCCGTGCGCGACAGCGTCGAGGGCGTGGTGGAATACAACGCGCCGACAATCTACAACGGCGTTTCGTTCGACCGCATCACGCTCGAATTCGAGAAGGGGAAAATCGTCCGCGCAGGCTCGCCGTCGAACGAGCTTATGCTTAGGAAAATCCTTTCGAGCGACGAGGGCGCGGCGTACATCGGCGAATTCGCAATGGGCTTCAACCCCTACGTCAACCGCCCCATGCGCGACATTCTCTTCGACGAGAAAATCGCGGGGTCGTTCCACTTCACCCCCGGTCAGGCGTACACGGAGGCGGACAACGGCAACAAGTCGAGAATCCACTGGGACATGGTCTGCATTCAGACGCCCGAATACGGCGGCGGCGAAATACGCTTCGACGGAAAGCTCGTGCGCAAGGACGGCGTATTCATCGGAGAGGGAATAGAAAAGCTCAATCCCGAATACCTCAAATAGCATGGGCGAAATCAGAAACTACACCCACCCCGAAGGCGCGCCGCCGACCCGCGCCGACAAGGCGGTAGCCGCGTTCCTCGCCGAGGAGGTTTCGCGCTCGCGGCTCGAAGACAGCTTCAAAAACGGCAAAGTCAAAATAAACGGCGAGCCGATTGCAAAAAAGCTCGAACTCCGCGCGGGCGACACCGTGGAGATAGAGCTTCCGCCGCCGCTCGAAACGGAGGTCAAGCCCGTAGACATTCCCGTGGAAATACTCTATGAAGACGACGACGTTGTGGTTGTGAACAAACCCGCGGGCATGACAGTCCACCCCGGTAGCGGCACGGGCGACGACACGCTCGTGCACGCAATGATGTTCCACTGCAAGGGCAAACTCAGCATGGCGGGCGGCGCAATGCGCCCCGGCATTGTCCACAGGCTCGACAAGGAAACGTCGGGCGCGATGATTATGGCGAAGAACGACAACGCCTATTACAGGCTCGTCGAAATGTTCTCGGAGCGCGAGCTTGACAAAGAGTACATCGCAATCGTAAGCGGCGTGCCCACAGTCCGCAGCGGTACAATCCGCAAGCCGATAGGCCGCCACCCGTCGTTCAAAACAAAAATGTGCATTAACGAAAACGGCAGGGACGCCCACACCGAATGGACGCTTGTCGAAAAATTCGGCAACAAGGCGGCTCTGCTTTCGTGCAAAATCTACACGGGCAGAACGCACCAAATACGCGTGCACCTAACCGACCTCGGCTTCCCAATCATGGGCGACTACACATACTGCTTCCAGAAAAACAAATTCCGCGAAATCGAAGCCCCGCAGCGCGTAATGCTGCACGCACGCAGGCTCGCCCTGCCCCACCCCACAAGGGAGGGCGAAACAATCGACGTAGAGGCGACCCCGCCCGCCGACTTCCTCAACCTGCTCGAAACGCTCCGCAAAACCTACATTTAACAATATCAAATGCTATCCGACATGGACAAAAACTACCACATAGAAACAATATCCGTACAGGGCGGCTGGGAGCCGAAAAACGGCGAGCCGCGCGTCGCGCCCATTATCCAGAGCACGACGTACAAATACGAAACCGCGCAGGAGCTCGCCGACCTCTTCGACCTCAAAGCGGCGGGGCACTTCTACACGCGCCTGAGCAACCCGACGGTCGAGGTGCTCGAAAAGAAAATGGCAGCCCTCTGCGGCGGCATCGGCGCAATCGCGACTTCGAGCGGACAGGGCGCGACTTCGCTCGTAGCCCTCAACCTCTGCTCCGCGGGCGACCATGTGGTAAGCGCGAGCACGATTTACGGCGGAAGCACAAACCTGTTCGGACACTCGCTCGCCAAGCTCGGAATCGAAACTACATTCGTCAATCAGGACGCACCCGAAAATGAAATCGCCGCGGCAATCCGCCCCAACACAAAATTCATTTTCGCGGAAACCCTCTCGAACCCCAGCGTCAAAGTGCTCGACTTCGACAAATTCTCGCGAATCGCCCGCGCCGCGGGAATCCCGCTCGTGATAGACAACACCTTCCCGACGCCCGCCCTCTGCCGACCCTTCGAATTCGGCGCGGACATCGTAACCCACAGCACGTCTAAATTCGCCGACGGCCATGCCGCCGCGCTCGGCGGAATCGTGGTAGACAAGGGCGACTTCGACTACGCAAGCTCCGACAAATTCGCGGGGCTTACCACGCCAGACGAAAGCTACCACGGCATGGTCTACACAAAGACTTTCGGCAAATTCGCGTTCCTCGCAAAGGCGCGCACGCACGTCATGCGCGACTTCGGCATGATGATGTCGCCCATGAACGCGTGGATTACAAACATGAATCTCGAAACACTCGCCCTGCGCATGGAACGCCACAGCTACAACGCGCAAAAGGTCGCAGAGTTCCTCGAATCGCACCCGAAAATCGAGTGGGTCAACTACCCCGGTTTGGCAAGCTCGCCCGAACACGAACGCGCAAATAAATACCTCAAAGCGTGCAGCGGCGTAATGACTTTCGGCCCGAAAGGCGGAAGGGCGGCGGCCGAAAAGCTCATGAACAACCTCAAACTCGCGGCAATAGTCTGCCACGTCGCCGACGCGCGTACGGGCGTACTCCACCCCGCAAGCACGACGCACCGCCAGCTCTCCGAGCGCGAACAGCGCGAGACGGGAATCCTGCCCGAACTTATCCGCATGTCGGTCGGCATCGAGCATGTAGACGACATCATCGCCGACCTCGACCAAGCCCTTGCGCAAATCTAAGCGGCGGAGAAACCCCCATTCAAAAAGGCGTCCGATTCGGACGCCTTTTTTTGCGCCCGCCACGCGAGTCGCGCGAACTCCGAACGCACCGCTTACAAAACGCAAACTGCCGCCTCGCAAGCCCTCCTCCTGCCGTCGGGCAAGCCACCCGTGTGCCCCGTATTTCACCAACAACTCCGCAGAAGAACTCCCGCCCGCTTAAAAAAGAATCCGCAGGCAAAACCCGCGGATCAAAAATTAACGTTTTCTATCAAGAACTAACAGTTTCCGTCAAATTCCATTCCGAACTTTTCGAAAGTCGTGCGGGCGAAGCCGCCTATGATAAGGTCGAGAGCCTCCGAATCGGAAAGTCCGCGCTGGTTCATGTAGAAAAGCTCGTCGGAGTCTGGCTTGGAGACCGTGCAACCGTGCGAGCACTCGACGTCGTTTGCCAAGATTTCGAGCATGGGCGACGCCTCCGTCTTCGCGTTGTCCGAAAGCGAAAGCGAGCGGCAGCTCTGGTACGCGCTCGTCTTCTGCGCGTCCTCCTCCACGCGGATAAGCCCCGCGAACGCCGCGCGCGATTTGTCGGCGACGGCGCATTTCACCGCAAGATTGCTGTGCGAGCCGCCCACCCTGTGCATTTGCGACGTGCGCATGTCGTGGGTGATTGCGCCCGAAGTCCGCAGGAACGCGCGGGTGTCAATCTCCGCGCCGCCGCCCGTTATTTCGAAATTCCTTTCCGCGCGGCTCGGCGAAAGACCTACCTCGGCGTAGGCGTCTACGACGCTCGCGCCCGCGGGCACGCGGAAGTCGTCGCGCAAATATGTGTGCGCCTCCGCGCCAGAATATTTGAAAGTCGCAAGCTCCAGCGCCGAATTTTCGGAAAGCAGAAAGCCCGACATCGAGATTCCGAACGAGCCTCCCGCCGTCGCGAACCTGCGCACAAGCCGCAGTTTTGAGTTTCTGCCGAGCATGAACAGCGCCGAACCGACCGAAAGCCCAAGCCTCGAAATCACCGAAAGTTCAAGCTCCGCCGACGCGCCGTCGTCCACCACAAAAACCGAGCCGTTTTGCGCGCGCGACGCCGCAATCGTGTCGAACTTTCCCTTTGCCGCGCCGAAAAATTCGGACACCGCCTCCGGATATTTTTCCGCCGCCGCCGACATCGATAAAACCGAGACGCCCGCGGGAACGTCGGCGGACAGCAGCTGTCCGTCGAAAACCGCAAGCCCGTTTTTCTGCGCGTTTGCGGAAATCTCGGCGATTTTCGAATCCTCGCGCGATTCGGGCACGCCGCGCGAAAAGTGCGGGAACAGCGCGTCCGCGCTCCACGCCGAAAGGTCGGCAAACCGCCAGTATTCGTCCTTGCGGTGCGGGAACGGAATTTCGGCAAACCGCGCCTTTGCGGCGTCGGAAATTTTTTCGAGAATGCCGCTCATCCTACCGCCCCCTCCATTTGAAGTTCGATAAGCCTTTTCAGTTCCACCGAGTACTCCATTGGAAATTCCTGAACAAGGTCGTTGACGAAGCCGTTGACCGAAAGGCTGACCGCCTCGTTTTCGGAAAGTCCGCGCTGGCGCATGTAGAAAATCTGCTCCTCGCTGAGTTTCGAGACGCTCGCCTCGTGCTGTACGCTGTTGTTGTGCCCCGAACAGATTATCGCGGGATAGGTGTCTGTGCGCGAATTCGTGTTTATCAGCAGGGCGTCGCATTCGGTGTTGTTTTTGCAGTCGCGGGAGGTATAGGGCATGTAGACCAGCCCGCGGTACGACGCCCGCCCGTTGCCTATGCTGACCGACTTCGACAGCACGTTCGAGCTTGTCTTGTCCGCCAAGTGTATCATTTTCGCGCCGGTATCCTGATGTTGTCCGTTGTTTGCAAGGGCAATCGAAATCACTTCCCCCTTTGCCTCCCTGCCTTTGAGGACGACCGCGGGGTATTTCATTGTAATGCCGCTGCCGATGTTGCAGTCAACCCATCTGATTTGCGCGCCCTCCTCCGCCATGCCGCGCTTTGTCACCAAGTTGAACACGTTGTCCGACCAGTTCTGAACGGTTACGTACTGGATTTTCGCCCCTTTGAGCGCGACGAGTTCGACCACCGCCGAGTGGAGCGTTCCCGTCGTGAATCGCGGCGCGGTGCAGCCCTCCATGTACATCAGCTCCGAGCCTTCGTCGGCGATTATGAGCGTGCGCTCGAACTGCCCGAAGCTTTCGGCGTTGATTCTGAAATACGCCTGCAATGGCTGTTTCACATGGACGCCTTTCGGGACGTAGATGAAGCTGCCGCCCGAAAATACCGCGCTGTTTAGCGCGCTGAATTTGTTGTCGCCCGTCGGAATGATTTTGCCGAAATACTTGCGGAAGATTTCGGGGTATTTTTTAAGCCCCTCGGTGGAGTCCACGAAAATCACGCCGTCCTTTTCGAGGTGCTCCTTCATGTTGGAGTACGCCGACTCAGAGTCGAACTGCGCCTCCACGCCCGCCAGAAACGAACGCTCCTGCTCTGGCACGCCGAGCTTTTCGAAAGTGCGCTTAACGTCGTCGGGAACTTCGTCCCACGATTTCTTCTTTTTTTCGGCTTTCGCCAGATAGTATCTGATTTTCGAAAAATCAAGCCCGTCGAGTTTTTTCGACGCCCAGTGCGTGGGCATTTCCATAGACTCGAACGTTTTGAGCGCGTTCAGGCGGAAGTCGCGAATCCAGTCGTCCTCGCCCTTGACTTTCGAGATGTATTCCACGACTTCCCTCGTAAGCCCGACGCCCGCGTTGTACGCGTAGTCTTCGGCGAAGCTGAAATCGCCGATGCTTCTGTCGAGGTTCAGGCCTTCCGGCGTTTTGTCCGAAGCGTTTGCCATTTAAATGTCCTTCAACCAGTCGTATCCCTTTTGCTCCAATTCGAGCGCAAGTTCCGCGCCGCCGCTTTTGACGATTCTGCCGCCGCTCATGACGTGCACCCTGTCGGGCTTGATATATTCAAGCAGTCTGTGATAGTGGGTGATAAGCAGCATTCCGATGTTCGCCCCGCGCGCGGTGTTGACGCCCTCGGAGACGATTCGCAGGGCGTCGATGTCAAGCCCGCTGTCGGTTTCGTCGAGAATCGCGAAGCTCGGTTCGAGCATGAGCATTTGGAGAATGTCGCAGCGTTTTTTCTCGCCGCCGCTGAAACCGTCGTTGACGCTTCTTGAAGTGAACGGGCGCGGCATTTTAAGCTCGTCCATTTTTGCGTAGAGCTTTTTGTAGAATTCCACGGGGTTGACCGTTTCGCCCTCCGGCAGACGCGCGTTCAGGCACGCGCGAATGAAGTTCGCAATGCTCACCCCGGGAATCGAAACGGGGTACTGGAACGCGAGGAAAAACCCCTTGCGGGCTATTTCGTCGGGCGGAAGCCCCACGATGTTTTCGCCGTTGAGCAGCACTTCGCCGGAGCAGATTTTGTAGTCGGGGTGTCCGGCAATCGCCTTGGAAAGGCTTGTTTTGCCCGTTCCGTTGGGCCCCATTATCGCGTGGACTTCGCCTGCGGGAACGGCAAGGTTCATTCCGTCCACGACGTTTCTGTCGCCCACGCGCACAACCAAATTTTTGATTTCCAAACCGGTCATTTTACATCTTCTTTTCTAAAAGGACTTCCCCGCAGTTCAGCCTTTGCGCCTGCCCTTTTTTGCGGGCAGGAAAGGCGCGACAAACGCCTCGCGGAAATCGAAGCCGCCCGCGAAGTCCTCCAATTTATCATCGTCGGTTTTGCGCAGCGCCTGCGCGCGCACCATGTTGAAAACTATCTGCCCGATATCCTCCGTCGAGCGCACGCCCCACTCTTCGAAGAGCGTCATCGCCATCGGTCCGAAAGTTTCGAGCGCGAAATCTTTGACGCCCTCCAACAGCTCCGCCGCCGAGACGTGGCGTTCGGTTCGGGAGGGGTCTTCCGCGCACGCGCGTTTGACGGTGAAGTCCAACGCCATGCGCACAAAGACGTACGCGCCTACGCCGTAGCGTTTGTCGTCCCTCAAAATGGATTCGAGCGTCTTCTGAAAATTCCGCATTCCCATGGCTTTTTATATCGGCAAAAAGGGGAATTTTTACGCTTCGAGCTTTGCGCGCTTTGCGTCGATTTCCTCTTTGTACTCCTGCAAGCTCTTGACGGTAATCGGCTTCGTTTTCAGAGCCTCTATGCCGCGCAGGGCGGCGTACGCGCCCATGATTGTGGTAATCATGCAAACGCGCGAAAGCAGAGCCTCTTCGCGGATTTTGTTTTCGTCGATTCGCGGGTTCATGCCCGACGGCGTGTTGATGATTATCTGGATTTCGCCGTTCTTTACCATGTCGAGCACGTTCGGGCGCGCGCCCTCGCTGAGCTTGTAGGTTTTCGTCACGGGGATTCCCTTTTCTTTCAGGAAGCCCGCCGTGCCCGCCGTCGAGTAAATCTTGAAGCCGAAATCTATGAACTTCCGCGCGATTTCCGCCGCCGCCTCCTTGTCGTGGTCTTTGACCGAAAGGAAGATGTTGCCCGAAGTCGGAAGCCCCGGCTGAGCCGCCATCTGGCTTTTTGCGAACGCCATGCCGAGGTCGTCCGCCAAGCCCATGACTTCGCCCGTAGAGCGCATTTCGGGAGTGAGCATAATCTGCGATCCGAGGAAGCGCACGAACGGGAACACGCTTTCCTTTACCGCGATGTAGTCGGGAATAATCTGTTTTGTAAAGCCCAGGTCTTTGAGCTTTTCGCCCGCCATCACGCGCGACGCCATTTTCGCGAGCGGCACGCCGATTACCTTCGAGATGAACGGAATCGTTCTCGACGCGCGGGGGTTCACCTCGATGAGGAAAAGCTCGCCCTTCTTGATTGCGTACTGGACATTCATCAAGCCCACAACCTTTAATTCCTTGGCGAGCGCGAACGTCGCCTCGCGCACTTCCTTCAAAATGTTTT
The DNA here is from genome assembly GCA_021641325.1 of Opitutales bacterium. GTDB lineage: Bacteria > Verrucomicrobiota > Verrucomicrobiia > Opitutales > Intestinicryptomonadaceae > Merdousia. The sequence continues at coordinate 6,745 of JAJXPD010000014.1, read as the reverse complement.
CCGTGAGCGTGTGCGGCGGAATCACCATCGCCGCGTCGCCCGAATGCACGCCCGCGTATTCGATGTGTTCGAGCATGCCGCCTATTACCGTTGTTTCGCCGTCGCTGATAGCGTCAACGTCAAGCTCTATCGCGTCTTCGAGGAACTTGTCGAGCAGCACGGGCTTTCCGGGGGCTGCGTCGAAAGCGTCGCGGATTACGCGCTTCATGTCCTCCATCTCGTAGACGATGAACATGCCGCGCCCGCCGAGAACGAAGCTCGGGCGCAGGAGAATCGGGAAGCCGATTTGCCCCGCAAGCTCGTACGCCTGTTCGGGAGTCGTCGCCGTCGCGTTGACGGGCTGTTTGAGGTGGAGCTTTTCGAGAATGCGCTTGAAGATTTCGCGGTCCTCCGCAGCGTCGATTGATTCGGGCGAAGTGCCGATGATGTTCACGCCGTTTGCCTTCAATTCGGACGCCAAGTTGAGCGGCGTCTGCCCGCCGAACTGGACAATCGCGCCGTCGCACTTCTCCTGCTTGTAGACTTCCAAAACGTCTTCGAGCGTGAGGGGCTCGAAGAAGAGCCTGTCGGAGGTGTCGTAGTCCGTCGAAACGGTTTCGGGGTTCGAGTTAATCATCAGCGTTTCGTAGCCCGCCTCGCGCAGGGCGAAAGACGCGTGCACGCAGCAGTAGTCGAACTCGATGCCCTGCCCGATTCTGTTCGGCCCGCCGCCGATAATCATTATCTTTTTCTTCGTAGACGGGCGAAGCTCGCTTTCGACTCCGTATGTGGAATAGTAGTACGGCGTGAACGCCTCGAATTCCGCCGCGCATGTATCGACGAGCCTGAAAACGGTTTCGATTCCGTACTGCTGTCTGAGCTGTTTGATGTTGCGGATTTTCGTGGCGCAAAGGTGCGCTATCTGCTTGTCGCTGAAACCCGCCTCCTTGGCGCGGCGCAAAAGGTCTTCGGAAAGGTTGAGAAGCCCAGCCGAGGCGAGTTCCTCCTCTATTTCCACAATGCCCCTGATTTGCTTCAAGAACCACGGGTCTATTGCGGTGAACTCGTGGATTTCCGCGTCTGTAAAGCCCGCCTTGATTGCGTAGCGGACATAGAAAATGCGCTCCGCCGTCGGGCGGACAAGCCCCTTGCGGATTTCGTCGTGGTCTGTAATTTCGTCGCCGCCGAATTTGCCGCCGCCGCCGAGACCGCGCGTGCCGATTTCCATCGAGCGCAAAGCCTTTTGCAGGGACTCCTTGAACGTTCTGCCTATTGCCATCGCCTCGCCCACGCTCTTCATCGACGACGTAAGGGTGTTGTCGCTGCCGGCGAATTTTTCGAAAGTGAAGCGGGGGATTTTCGTTACGACATAGTCGATAGTAGGCTCGAAGCTCGCGGGGGTTTCGCGCGTGATGTCGTTGCGCAGCTCGTCGAGCGAGTAGCCGACGGCGAGTTTCGCCGCGATTTTCGCAATCGGAAAGCCCGTCGCCTTCGACGCAAGAGCCGAGCTGCGCGAAACGCGCGGGTTCATTTCGATAACAATCATGCGCCCGTTTTCGGGGTTCACCGCAAACTGGATATTCGAACCGCCCGTCTCGACGCCGATTTCGCGGATTACCGCAAAGCTTGCGTCGCGCATGAGCTGGTATTCCTTGTCGGTGAGGGTGAGCGCGGGGGCCACGGTGATTGAGTCGCCCGTGTGGACGCCCATGGGGTCGAGATTTTCAATCGAGCAGATGACGACGCACTGGTCTTTGTGGTCGCGCATGACCTCCATTTCGAATTCCTTCCAGCCCAGCAGGCATTCCTCGACCAGCACCTCCGAAACGGGAGACGCGCTCAGCCCGAAAGCTACCATTTTTTCGTACTCTTCGCGATTGTACGCAATGCCGCCGCCCGTGCCGCCGAGCGTAAAGCTGGGGCGGATAATGACGGGGAATTTGTTCCATTTTTCAATCCACTCGATTGCCTCTTTAAGCTCGTGGACGACGACGCTTTGGGGAATGTCCAAGCCGATTTTCATCATCGCCTCGCGGAAGAGCTGGCGGTCTTCGCCCTTTTCTATCGCCTCCTGCTTTGCGCCGATAAGCTCCACGCCGTATTTTGCGAGTATCCCGCGCTTGGCGAGCTCCAGCGACAGATTCAGCCCCGTCTGCCCGCCGAGTGTCGGCAGAAGCGCGTCGGGGCGTTCCTTTGCGATTATCTTTTCGAGAACTTCGGGAGTAAGCGGCTCGATATAAGTTACATCGGCGAAGTCGGGGTCGGTCATAATCGTCGCGGGGTTCGAGTTGACGAGAACGACTTTATACCCCTCCTCTTTTAAAGCCTTGCAAGCCTGCGTGCCCGAATAGTCGAATTCGCAAGCCTGCCCGATTACTATCGGGCCCGAGCCGATTATGAGAATGGTCTTGATATCTGTGCGCTTGGACATAATTTGTGTAAAATTTTTTGCGGCTGCAATCCGCCTATATAAAAAATCCTGCAAATCCTACACGCGCGACGCCGCCGCGCAAGCAAAAAAGCAATCCGCCCCGACGATGCGCGGGCGCGGTTTTGCCGCCGCGCGCCTACGAGACCGAAATGCGAAGGCGCAGGGAATGCGCGTCTGCGCAGAGAGGAACCGCCTCGAAGCCGCACACATGGTTGAAGATGCGCCCGTTGGGGGTGTCGGAAATTTTCAGCGGCCTGTCGGACTCTACTTTGACGGTGTGCCCTTCCCTGTAAATTTCGGCGCAGTTTGCCGAAACCATTTTGTACGAGTCCGCCGAAGAGCAGATTATCGGCACTGTTATGCGCGGCGACTTCGCCGAAGCCGCGCACGAGAACGCAAGCTCCGCGCAGTCGGGCGAGAACCCGTAGCGCATTTCGCACTCCGCGACCCCCGATTTCGGCGCGTTCTGGCGGATGTCGACAAGCGCGCCCGCGCCCCAAACCTCCGCCGCGCGGCGGCCGCCTTTCGACGAAATTTTGCAGGCGAGACATTTGTCCGACGAATAAGAAACGCCGTCCTCGACCGTCTCGATTCGCGGCGTGAGGCTCGCAAAGCTCGCGCCGGTTTCGGGCTGCATGTTGTCTATTTCGAACAGCGAATATTCGGTCATGCTCGACGCCGAAACCGCGCCGACTTTCGAATTCCAAAGCAGCGAAAGCGTGCCGCCCGTGGGGTGTCCCTGCGGCGTCTTGGGGTAGTAGACGGAATCGTAGGCGCTTATCGTCGCCCGCCAGTCGCCGACCGACACAAGCGAAGTGTCCACGTCGGGAAAATGCTTCACGCCGTAAACCTCTTCGCGCGGAAGCTGCGCGGCGGGGTCGCCCGCGGGCTTTGTATGCGGACGCGTCAGAATGTCGGCAAGCCCCTTCATCTGCACGAAAGAATGGTGTATGCACGGCTTGACACCGTGAGAAGCGTAGTGCAAGCCGCCCGCGAGAAGCCCGTCGGCAGTGCACCGTTCCAGCAAGCGCAGGTTGGCGGAGGCGGCGCGGAGGAAACGCGCGTCCCTGTCGGCAAGGCTTTCGAACATCGCCACGCAGCCGTCGGAGGTTCTGCTGCCCCAGTACGACCATTTGAAGCTTCGGGTGCAGAAGCTTCCGTCTATTGCTCCGTCGGGGAGAACGAACTCCAAGTGGGCGGCGGCGACTTCCGAAACGTAGTCGCGCAGTTCCGCGTTTCCGACAAGCTTTGAGTACGCCTCGATTAGCGGCAGGGTCTCGGCGATGTTGTAGCCGATGTCTATTCCCTTCAAGCCCTTTGCGCTCTCGCGTCCGAGCGGGTGGATTTCACCGAAGACGAGCTTGTCGCGCTCCGACACAAGGCGTTTGAACGCGCCCGCGTAGTAGTCGCCGCGCTGGCGGAAACGCTCCACGTCGAGCACATGCCCCACGAGCGCGAGCGAATACGCCGCCCCTATGACGTAGTTTGCGTTCGGCTTTCCCAACCACTGATAGCCGTACATGAAATCGCCCGCCTTGTAGAGGCGGTCGCGCATTTTTTTCAGGTGCTTCGGCTCTATTATATCGGAGTATTTCGAAATCGACTCCGCCATCGCCATGCAGCGGAACGCCGTGATTCCGCGCCACGAGTTGCGGAAATCGTTGCGCCACGAGCCGTCGGTGTTCGACATGAATTTTTCCTGCCAGTTGAACAGCCCCTCGGCGGCGTCGGAATAGCGCGAATCGCCGAGTTTTTTTGCGAGATACAAAAACGGATATTCAGCGTCGCCCACGCGCCCGTGGAGAATGTCGCAGGCGGGGCACTTTATAGCCCCCGCGTGTTCGCCGTTTTTAATTTGTAGGTCGAGCAGAGACTTGCCCCAAATCTCCAAGAGAGACTCGCACCGCGCGTAAAATTCGGCGTCCGACGCGACCTCCGCGCCCCGCTTCAACCCGCCTTTCGACATGCAGCCGAAGCCCGAAAGCGCGGCAAGCCCCGCCGTTGCGCCCGCGGCGGTTTTAATGAAATTCCGTCTGTCCATAATTCTCCCGTATGTTTGTTGTGTGTCGAAAAAAATCCGCTCCGCGCGCTATTCCTTCGACATGAAATAACGCTGGCACGAAAACTGTTCCGCGCTCTTCATGTCCGCCGATTTGTAGTACGCGCCGTTGGGGTGCAGGACGCTCGAAAACTGGTTGTCTTTGAGCATTGCGGGCAGAATGTCGCCGACAATGCGCTCCTTGATGTCGGGGTCTTCAATCGGGAAGAGACACTCTATGCGCTTGAACATGTTGCGGGTCATGATGTCGCCGCTACCCGCGTAGACAATCGGCGAGCCGCCGTTTTCGAAATAGTAGATGCGGCTGTGCTCCAAATAGACGCCCACTATGCTCTTGACGCTTATGTTTTCGCTCATGCCCTTAACCCCCGGGACGAGCGCGCAGATGCCGCGGACAATCATGTCTATTTTCACGCCCGCGCGGGACGCCTCGTAAAGCGCGTCGATTGACGACTGCTCCACGACGGAATTTACCTTGATTATTATCCGCGCCTTTTTGCCCGCCTTTGCGTTTTCGGTCTCGCGCCGCACGAGGTCGAGAAATTTGGAATGGAAGCAGAACGGGGCTACCATGAGCTTGTCGAACTTGGGTTCGGACACTTTGCCCGTAAGCGTGTTGAAAAGGTTTGCGACCTCCGCCGAGAGGTCCTCCCTTGCGCTGAAAAACGAAAGGTCGGTGTAGATTTTCGCGGTTTTCGAATTGTAGTTGCCAGTGCCCAAATGGACGTATCTGCGCAACGCGCCGCCCTCCTCCCTGCGGACGATAAGGCACGTCTTGCAGTGCGTCTTGAAGCCGACGATTCCGTACACGACGTGCACGCCGCGCTCTTCAAGCTCGCGCGCCCACTGAATGTTGTTTTCCTCGTCGAAACGCGCTTTAAGCTCGACAAGCACCGTTACCTGCTTGCCGTTGGTTGCCGCCTCTTTCAACGCCTTGACAATGGGCGAGCCCTGGCTTGTGCGGTAGAGAGTGAGTTTGATTGCCAAAACGTCGGGGTCGCGCGCCGCCTTGGAGATGAACTCTTCGACGGGCGAAAAGCTCTCGTAGGGGTGGTGCAAAAGCCTGTCTTTTTGGCGGATTACCGAAAAATAGTCGTCGCAATTTTTAAACTCGGCGGGAATCGACGGGCGGTAGGGCGGGAATTTGAGGTCGGGGCGGTCAACCATGTCGTAGGCGACCGACAGCCGCGCCAAATTCAGCGGGCTTGCGGGAATGCGGTAGATGAAGCTTTCGTCGATGTCGAGCGCGTCCACGAGCGTTTTCAGGGCGGAGTCCGACACGCAGTCCTCTATTTCGAGCCTTACAGCCGCGCCCTTGCGGCGGTTGTGAAGCTCGTTTTCGATTGTCTGCAAAAGGTTTTCTGTTTCCTCCTCGTCGATGTACAGGTCGGAGTTTCGCGTGATTCTGAATATCGCCGAATTGCGCACTTTGTAGCCGGGAAAAAGCTGCTCGGCGTAGTACTTTATAGTGTCGCTCAGATAAACCAAGTGGTACTCGTCGGGATTCCTGCTCTCCATTCTGATTACGCGCGAAAGTATCGGCGGCACGGGCACGATTGCAATGTCGCTCGGCGCGCGCTTGACCGACGCGTTCGCTATCGAAAGCAGCACATAAAGCCCCTTGTTGCGCAGGTGCGGGAAGGGGTGGGCGGGGTCGACGGCAAGCGGCGTGAGCGCGGGGTAGACGTCGTCTTCGAAATACATTCTGAGCCATTCCTTTTCGGCGGCGGTGCACTCGCGCGGGGTTTTGAAAAATATCTTCTCCTTGCGGAGCGCGGGAACGAGGTTGTCGGTCCAGCACGAATATTCGTCTACGGTCATGGCGGCGGTGATTACGCTGATTCGGCGCAACTGCTCGCGCGGGCCGAGCCCGTCGAAGCCGACGTCGAGTACTCCCGATTCGAGCTGCTGCTCCAAACCCGCCACGCGGATTTCGAAAAATTCGTCGAGGTTGCTGCTTACAATCGAGAGGAAGCGCATGCGTTCGAGAATCGGGAAACTCGGCTCTGTGCACAAATTAAGGACTCTTCGGTTGAACGCAAGCCAGCTAAGCTCGCGGTTGAAATATTTTGGTTCGGCTTCTTTCGACATGGAATGTTTTTATTGTTTTTTCGGAAAATTAGCGCGGACTTTCCAGTTTTCAAGCAAAGAAAGCGCGAAATCAAAATTCGGCAAACCGACAAGTCGCACAAAATCGGCAAAAACCGAAGCAAGCGCTTTTTAAATCCTTGACAATTCACAACCACACGCCATTTATAATTGTCATTCTTTTAACC
>JAJXPD010000013.1:14607-19678 GCA_021641325.1 Opitutales bacterium | reverse complement strand
GCCCAGCACGCAATATAGATTTGGTTTTCCATTTAGGCTTGAAAATAAGTTGTGTTTCTATTTTATCAATAAAAGTTTCAGCATAAAAATACCATGGAAAATAAAGACAGCAAACTTTTGGAAATTCTTCAACAGGAAAAGTTCCTCGCATTTTTCGATTTCTGCAAAATCGGCGAATCGGGCGAGAGCGAACTCGACGGGCTCTGCAAAGTGGCAATCCCCCAAAATGTCGAGAACATAGACTACATCTGCTTTACTTTCATATTCGACACGCCGAACGAAGCCTCGAAAATGCTCGCAAAAAGAATCATGGCAAAACTCACGACCGAAGCGTTCAGAAAGGCGGAGCCGTCGGTCTACGCGGTTACAAGCGTGCCCGCAATCATGAGGCAGGCGGAAAACTATATCCACCAACTCGACGTAATTTTCAAAGACAAGGTAAACGAAGACCACAAGAGCATAATCAACAGACTCGTCTTTACAATCCGCAACGCCGCGGGCTTGGACACCGAAGTCCCCCAGTGGTGGGACGAATCCGCCGCCCCCGCGCCTACGGAGGCGGAAAAGGCGAACTGGTCGGCGCGTATCAAGGCGTTTTTGGGAATTAGGAAATAGCAACCCCCCGCGCCGTTTCGAGAATGAAGCGGCGTTTATTTTTTAGATATGAATATTTGGTTCCACCCGTCAAAAGCAATAGAAGCACTGCTGAAAGGCTCCGCCGAAAAGGCGGGTTTTGAGGCGGATTTCCAGCCGCAGGTTCGCCCCGCAGACCCCAAATTCGGGGACTTTCAGGCAAACGGCGTCTTGCCCTACGCAAAGTCGCGCAAACAGAATCCGAGGGCGGCGGCTGAAAAGCTCGTCGAAACGCTGAAATCGTCGCCCGACTTCGACGAATCGTACATCGCAGTCTCGATTGCGGGGCCGGGGTTCGTAAACTTCGCGCTCACGCCCAAATTCCTCGGCGCGTGGCTCGCAAAATACAGGGGCGAAGCCGAACTTAAATCTGCGGCAAGCAAGTTTTTCGACGGCAAGAAAATGGTCATAGACTACCCCTCGCCGAACACCGCAAAACAAATGCACGTAGGACACCTCCGCCCCATGGTCATAGGAGAAGCCGTCAAACGCCTGCTGAAATTCTGCGGCGCGGATATCATTACCGACAACCACGTCGGCGACTGGGGCACAAACTTCGGCATTCTCATCTACGGAATCAAGACAAACAACTACAAGCTCGACGCCGCCAACGAAAACTCGCTCGAAGAGCTTGAACATATGTACAAGCTTGGCAGCGCGCTCGTGAAGGAGTCGAAGGAAGCCGCCGACGCCGCGAGGGAAGAGCTTGTGAAGCTCCAAAACGGAGACCCCGAAAACGTCGCCCTTTGGAACGAAATCAACAAGGTGAGCGTCGTGGCGTTCGACAGAATGTACAAGCGCATGGGGCTTACAATCGACATCACCCTCGGAGAATCCTTCTACCGCGACAAGGTCGGCAGAATCTACAAAGAGCTGACCGAAACTGGAATCGCCGAGGAAGACCAGGGCGCACTCGTCGTGTTCCTGCGCGACCACGACAGATTCAAAACCCAGCCCTTCATTATCCGCAAAAGCGACGGCGCGTCGAACTACGCGTCGACAGACTTGGCGACGCTTCTTTACAGAGTGGAGCACTTCGGCGCGGAGGAAGTTGTCTACGTTACCGACGGCAGACAGCAGGACCACTTCCAGCAGCTCTTCCTCACCGCCAAGAAATGGTTCGGCGCAAAGGGATACAAACTGCCCGACCTGCGCCACGTCTGGTTCGGCACGATTTTGGGAAGCGACGGCAAGGCAATCAAAACAAAGAGCGGCGAGCCTATCCGCCTGCGCGCGCTTTTGGACGAATCGGTCGCGAGGGCAAAGTCGATTGTGAAGGAGAAAAATCCCGACATCGACGAAGCCGAAGCCGACAAAATCGCCGAAACCGTTGGGGTCGCCGCGCTCCGCTACGCCGACCTCGTGCAAAACAGAACAAGCGACTACGTTTTCTCGTGGGACAAACTTCTGGCGTTCGAGGGCAACACAGCTCCCTACCTGCTCTACGCAGTGGCGCGAATGCACTCCATTTTCCGCAAGGTGGGAGTGTCGCCCGACGCCGATTTCGAAAAGGACGCCTCCCCGCTCGAAACCGAGCAGGAAATCGCCCTCGCCCGCAAAATGTTGGCGCTGCCCGCGGTGTTCGAGCAAACGCTCTCCGAACTGCGCCCGCACTACCTCTGCATTTACCTCTACGAACTTGCGGGCGTATTCTCGGCGTTCTACAACGCGAACAAGGTTATTGTAGACGACAAGCCCACGATGGCAAAACGCCTCGTGCTCTGTTCGCGAACTCTCGGAATCCTCGAAGCGGGGCTGCGACTTCTGGGCATAGAACCTCTCGAAAAAATGTAAAATGAAAATCTCGACAAAAAACGGCGACGGCGGCAAAACGAAACTCGTGTTCATGCGCGAAGTTTCGAAGGCGTCTCCGAACGTCTGCGCATACGGCGCGCTCGACGACTGCTCGGCTACAATCGGCTTGGCGCGGTCGTTCGCGCCCGAAGAGACAGCAAAAAAGCTCCTGTGCATTCAGGAAAAACTCGTGTTCCTGATGACGGAGCTTGCGACGGCAAGGGAGGACTTCCCCAAACTCGCCGAAAAGAACATCAAGACTCTCGGCGACTCCGACCTCGCCGAGCTCGAAGCGCAAATCGACGCCTACGAGGGCGGCGGCAACACGTTCATGGGCTGGACGCATTCGGGCGAAAACAGCTTGCAGGCGTCGCTCGACATGGCGCGGGCGCGGTGCAGAAACGCCGAGCGCGAAATCGTGAAACTCGCCGAAGCCGACGGTCTTGCGAGAGACTTCCCCCTGCGCTACGTCAACAGGCTTTCCGACCTGCTCTACCTCATGGCGCAGGACGCCGCCGCAAAATAAAGCAAAACGCACACCGCGCAACGCAACGGCGGAACTTTCCTGCGCGGCGGCAGTTTTTCGCCGCGACGCTACGTCGCCCTCCGCCGCAGTAGCTGTTTCACGCTACTCCCTCCTCCGCCAACGGCGGTTTTTCCCGCCGCAACGGGCACAAAAAAAAGCCGCTTTTACGCGGCTTTTTTTTGCGCCTGACTGCGCGATTAGAACTCGTAGCGGAGCTTTACAACAACCGCATGGTCGCGGGCGGAAGCTTCGCGGAAGAAGGAGTAGCCGTATTCTGCGACGGCAACCATGTTGTCGGCAAACTTCCAAGCAAATTCGGCGGAGGCAATCTGGCGGTATGAAGAACCCGCGTCCTCTTCGTTAAGCCAAGTGTACTTGGGCGTGAACGAGAAAACTTCGCAGAACGAAATTTCAACGCCCGCGCCGAGCGACCACAGGAACGCCAAGTTCTTGGCCGCACCGTAGCTGCTGACATACGCGTACGAACCGCCCGCCGCGAAATCGCCGAAAGGCGTAATTACAACGTCTTCGCAAACGTCGAATCTGTAATAGGGGCGGAGGTTGAGAGGGAATGCGAAGCGGTACACATCGCTTTCGCTGTCCACGCTGATATAGTCGAACGAAAGCGGAACGAGGACGTTCAAGCCGTATTTGTCGTCGTCGAAGCTGAGGGCGTTGATGCTCAGTTCGAGCGCGCCGTTTGCGCCGAGCTTCTGGCGACCGTCGATTTTATAGATATTGACTCCGCCGCCGATTGCCGCCCAGCTTTTGCCGAACTGCGTAAGATAGCTCTTGGAAGCCGCCTTTTGCGCGGCTGGGCACGACTTGCCGCACGCGGGCTTGTCGGCTACGACAACCGCAGGAGCGGTTGCTTCGGGGGCGGGCGCAACAACGGCGGGCTTCTGAGCCCTGATGTCGGCGGCGTTTACGCCCGAGAGGTCTCCCCTGTCGGACTTTTCGGCATTCGCCGCGGCCGAGAGAGCCGCGATGGACAGAATTGCAAGTATTGATTTTTTCATATTTTTTACGCTGTGTTTGTAGTTTGTTCGGGATATTTTTATAAAGAACCCAACCGCAAAAAATTTCAAGCATTTTGCAATGCGCGCCTACAAATTAGTTCTTGAACGGCAACGCGCATTTTTTATAGAGTCGGCGAATGGACAAATTTATTAAGTGTATTTTTGCGACGGCGGCAATCGTACTTGCGGCGACGGCGGCGGCGGGCAAAATCGACAGGCGGGCGGTGGTCGAACGGCACAACGTGGAGACCGCCAAAACAAACCCGAAGTCGCCCGCGCAGGTAGGCAACGGCGAATTTGCGTACAACTTCGACATCACGGGCATGCAGACATTCGTTCCGTTCAACACGCTCGCGCACTGGGCGTGGCACATCGCGCCCGAACCGCGCGGCGGCGAAGATTTCGGGGGAGTGCCGTTCAAAGTCAAAGGCAAAACCGTGTTTCTGCCCGTGGACAGGGAGCCGCTAAAATATCCCCAGTGGCGGCGCGACTTCCCCGACTTCAAGCTCTCCGATGCGCAAAAGCGGCGGGCAAAGTGGCTTGCGCAAAATCCGTCGGCGTTCAACCTTGGAAGAATCGGGCTTGCGCTGACGCGGCGGGACGGCTCGGCGGCGGCGGAATCGGACATCGCAAACGCGCGGCAGAAGCTCGACCTCTTCGGCGGAATCGCGGAAAGCTCGTTCGAGCTTGACGGCGCGAAATTCGCCGTAAAAACCCTCTGCCGACAGGGCGACGACACCGTCGCTTTCGAAATAACGTCGGAGGCGTTCGAAAGCGGAAACGCAAAAGTGTTTTTCGAGTTTCCGCGGCCGACTGCTAGCGGCTACCCGCTTTACGTCGGCAGCTGGGACAAGCCCGAACTCCACAGCACGAAAGCCGAAATTTTAAAAAACCGCGCCGAAATACTGCGCGAAATCGACGGGCAAAAACACTTCATAACGGTGGTATGGAACGGCGCGGCGGAAATGTCAGTCGACCCCGAAAACCCGCATAAGCTAACCCTCACGCCGTCGCAGGGGAAAATCGAAGTGTTCGCAAATTTCTCGAAGTCGGGCTTCGCAAAGGGAGGCTTCGGCTTCGCCGAATCAGCCGCAGAAAG
>JAJXPD010000013.1:10462-14597 GCA_021641325.1 Opitutales bacterium | reverse complement strand
GCTTTCGGGCGCGGCAATAGACCTCTCAAAAACCGCCGACCCCCGCGCCCGCGAAATCGAACGCCGCGCGGTGCTCTCGCAATACCTCATGCGGATAAATTCGGGAGGCTCGCTGCCGTCGCAGGAAAGCGGGCTGCTGTCGAACAGCTGGTACGGAAAATTCCACTACGAAATGATTTGGTGGCACAGCGTCCACTTCGGGCTGTGGGGGCGCGGCGAAATTGCGCAAAAGCAGTGGGAGGTTTTCGAAAAATACCTGCCGCAGGCGCGCGAACGCGCCAAGCGCGAGGGATACAGGGGCGCGAAGTGGAACAAGGCTACGGGCAATATTCCCGCCGAGTGGCCGCACCTAATCCACGCGACGCTGATTTGGCAGCAGCCGCACCCGATTTACTTTGCCGAGGAAATTTACAGGGCGAACCCGTCGGCGGATACGCTCGAAAAATGGCGCGACACCGTTTTCGAAACGGCGGAATTTCTGGCGTCGTACCCGCGGAAAAACGGCGGCGTCTTCGAGCTTCCCCCGCCGCTTACGCCCGTATCGGAAAACACAAACCCCTTCGAGACAAAAAACCCGACGTTCGAGCTTTCCTACTGGCGCTACGGGCTTGCGACCGCGCTCAAATGGAAGGAGAGGCTCGGCGAGGAAAAGCCGCGCGAATGGCTCGACGTTCTCGAAAAGCTCGCGCCCCTGCCGACCGAAAACGGGGTCTATGTCCTCCACGAAGGCGTAGAAAAAATGTGGGAGAAATTCAACTTCGAGCACCCCGCGCTAATCGGCGTTTTCGGCATGCTGCGCGGCGACGGCGCGGACGCAAAAACCGCAAAGGCGACGCTCGCAAAAATCCGCAAGCTCTGGAATTTCGACAGAGTCTGGGGCTGGGATTTCCCCATGCTCGCAATGGCGGCGGCGCGTACGGGCGACGCAAACACCGCGGTGGACTTCCTGCTCTATCCGTCGAAAAACTTCGAGTTCGACGAACACGGCGTAGCGACGGGCGGCCCATGCCCCTATTTCCCGTCGAACGGCGGCTTTCTGGCGGCTGTCGCCATGCTTGCGGGCGGCTGGGACGGCATGGAGGAACGGGAATTTTCGGAAGAATCGCGCGCATTCCCGCGAGGCTGGAAAGTCGAGGCGGAGGGCTTCGGCAGATGCCAGTAGCGCGGCTTTGCGCAAAAAACAACTCACTAAACCGCAAAAATATATCGACAAGAGCGGCGGTTTTTGCAAAGCTTTTCGACGCCTACAAACACCGCTCCGAATTCAACAGAGAAACAACTTGCACATGACAAAAAAAATCCTTATTTGGACTGCCGCCGCAGCCATGCTTTCGGGCATTTCGACGGCGCACGCGCAGACAATATCAATCAGGAACGCAGTCAATTTCGGGCTGACCGACAACGGAATCAAGGGGGACGGCAGGGGCGGCTTCACCGACGACGGCGTGAACATCTCGCCCGCCTACAAGGACGGAATAAACACGGTCTACGGAGAAAAGTTCGACCTTATCCGCCCAGAAAACAACAACGGCAAGGCGGTGCTGACTTTCGAATGCGAAAAGTCGAAAACGGGGCTGAGGGAAGTCGTGCTCGACTTGGACGGGCAGAACGTTGCGGGCGAGTCGCTGAACCTGCTGCACACCAGCACAAAGTCGCCAGACGTGCGCTACACGCGAATCGGAAAAATCGAAATAACATACGCCGACGGCAAAAAAAAGGAAATCCTGCTCGAATACGCAATCGACGTAATGAACGCCCTGCAACCGAAGGATAGAGCGAACGCAAAAGTCTGGCGTCCCTCCGACGCCTCCGCGCCCGCATACTATTTCAGCCGAATCAGAATAGAGCCGAAGCGGATTAAGTCGCTGAAACTCTCGACGTGCGGCATCGCGACGTGGGTCGTGGCGGGAATCTCGGTTTCGAAAAACTACCCCAAATTCGTGCCCTCCTCCGCGGAATGGGTCGAAACCGACATATCCGACATCGCAATCGCCAAAGGCAGCGCGCTCGACCTCTCCAAGAATTTCGACAGCGCCCCCGCCGGAAAATTCGGCAGGGTGATTGTCTCGAAGCGCGGCAAATTTGCGTTCGAAAAGAGGCCGAAAGCAAAGCTTAAATTCCACGGAACGGTATGGTACTTGGCGGGCGAGCGCGGCAAAGACGTTCGGGAGACAAAGGAAAACCTCAAAAAGCTCTGCCAAATAGCGAAACGCCAGGGCTACAACCTGCTACGCTTCCACACGTCCGACTTCCTCTGCTCGACCGACCCCGCCAAGCTCGCCGAGGGCTTCGACCTCTACGACTACCTCATCTCCGAGGCGAAAAAGAACGGCATATACCTGAACCTGCTCATCGGCAACAACGTGTTCGACGAGTCTAAAAAAAGCTGGGACGCGAGGTTTTCAACAAAAATGAAAATGCTCATGGGCTACGAAAAAACCCGCAAAGACTGGGAGGCGCACGCACGCAAACAGCTCGAGCACATCAACCCCTACACGGGGCTTGCGTGGAAGGAAGACCCCGTTTTCATGGGCATGGAATTCTGGAACGAAATGGACCTCCTCTACGTATTCCGCCTGCTCGACGCCGAAACCGTAGCCCTTGCGAATTCGGAGTTCGCAAAGTACGCCGAGGCAAAATACGGCACAGTCGAAAACATGAACGCGTCGGGCAAATTCGCAAAAAAGAACTATAAAAAGTTCGGCGAAATCGACTTCACAAAAGAGTCCGAGACCTCCGAATGGGTCAATTTCTGCAAAATCAAAAACGACGAATTCCGCAAATTCTGCGAAAAAGTGGTAAAAAACGACATCGGATACGACGGTCTGATTTACCAGTACAACTGCAACCGCACGCTAAACATGGCGTATATGAGCTCCGAAATCGCCGACTATTCCACGCTCAACGTCTACTTCAAGCACCCGTCGGACTTCACGCAGATTAACTCGCACGTCGGGCAGGAAAGCTCGCTGAGCGAGGCGTCGGGCTTCGCAAACACAATGCGCGCGGGCGTTGCGCGGAAAATCTCTGGCCGCCCGATTTGCCTTACCGAATACAACCACTGCCACTGGAACCAATACAAGCACGAGGGCGGACTTGTCTTCGGCGCGTACGCGGCATTGCAGGATTTCGACGGAATGATTGTCCACTGCGACGGCGTGAAAACGGGAGCGAAAAAAGGCAACGTGCTCGGGCCTTTCAGCGTGTCGAAATCGCCCGTGTTCAGGGCGAACGAATTTCTGACATACTGCCTGTTCATGCGCGGCGACGCAAAGAAATCGAAACACCGTGTCGAGCTTTTCTTCCCGAAAAACTACGTTGAAAACAACGCAAACATGTCGCGCTCGGCAAACGGGGCGCAGACGCGCATTGCGCTGCTTAGCGGCTTCTCGGTGAAATTCGAGGGGGCGCGGATTCCCGAAAAACTCGCGCACATAAAAATAAAAAAGCCCGACATGACAATGCTTCCCGTGGGGGCGTCGCTGACAAGCTCGGCGCAAAACTTCTCGTCGACGGGCGCGAGCATCGGCGAAAAATTCGACGAAGAGGCGTTCGTTATGCAAATGCGCAAAAACGGAATCCTCGACGAAAACAACTGCACGTCGCCGGCGGCGGGCGTGTACCACTCCGACACGAACCAGATTCTCCTCGACGCGAAAAAGGAGAGCATCTCCGCAATCACGCCGAAGACGGAGGCGGTGGCATTCAAGAAAGGCGTCGAAAATCTCGACGCCCTGACGGAAATTTCGTCCACCGTTCCGTGCGCGGTCGCGGCATGTTCGATGGACGGCTCGCCGCTTTCCGAAAGCAAGCGCATAGTCTTCATCTACAACACCGACAACATCAACGCCGACATAAACCTCGACGTCTACCGCACGGTGCTGCTCAAAAACCCCTCGCCGAACTCGAAAATCCTGATTAGGCGCGGCAAGATGTCGGCAAAGCTCAGAGTGCCCGCCGACGCAAAATACAAGATGTACGAGCTGAAATACAACGGCGAACGCAGGGCGGAAATCCCGCTTGCAAACGCGGACGGCGAGCTTTCGATAAACATCGACAACGCGAAAAATCCGTCTACGTTCTTCGAAATCGTAGCCGAATAAAAAACGCCCCGCGCCCCACACGCGCGAACGCA
>JAJXPD010000013.1:0-10452 GCA_021641325.1 Opitutales bacterium | reverse complement strand
AAAACGGACGCCGCAAAGCGTCCGTTTTTTTACGCCCGCCGCGCAATCAATAGCGCAACTGGTAGGCTTCGAGCATAAGCCCGCGAACCTCTTTTTCGGTAAGCCAAATCGGCTTTTTTGAAATGCCGAAAACGAGATATTCGCCGCTCTTTTTGTTGTAGCCGCCGATGAGCGCGCGCCCGAAAATCCGCCCCTGCGGAAATTTTTTCAATTCCGACTTGCGAAGCTCCCTGCCCCACTCGTCGATGTCGGAAAAGTTTGCGCGCTTTGCGGAGCGCGGCAGGAAAATCTTGTCGTAGATATTGTCGCCGGGTTCCATTTTAAGCCACACGATTACGGGCGCGCCGTCGTCGATTTTCGAGTTTACGGAAGAGCCGCTGACGGCGATTTTCTGCAACTGCATGTTGTATCTTCCGAGGTATTTTCCGATTCCCGCCATGATGTTTTTAATCGGAACAGAGCCTTTTTTGCCGCCGGTTTCGCGCAAAATCGCCTTGTCGAGCGCGGCGAAGTCCAAGTCGGGGTCAACATAGGAAAGGAAGACGAGCAGAGCCGAACCCACAAGCTCGGTGTTTTTAAGCTTCGAGAAATCGGCGTCGGGAAATGATTTCAAATAGACGTCGCCGTTGGGCGAAGTTCCCACGTTGTCCTTGAAACGCTGTTTCAGAGCCGCTTTTGCGGCGGCTCCGGATTTCGCGTCGGGCGCGGCAAAAGCCGCGGGGTTGAACAGAAGCGCGGCGGACGCCGCAACGAGAATTGCCGAAATCAATTTTTTCATATCAGTAAAAACGTTTGGGTTCTATGCGAACAAAAAAAGCTTCGGGCGCGGGAATGTCAACACTACTTTTCGGCGGTTGCCGCGCAAAACGCCCTCATTATGCGCAGCGCTTCGGCAAGTCGAACCGACGGCACAAGCACGCTCGAACTCGGCACAAAGCAGAGCATGCCGTTTTTGACGGCGGGAGTCGTGCGCCACACGGGGTCGGTCTTGTAGAATTTTTCGAGCCCCGCGCGGGAGTCTTCGCCGCCGCATTCGACAAACAGAATCTCGGGGCGCGCCGCCAGCACGAATTCGCGCCCGACCTCCGCCCACGGACGCCCCGTTTTGTCGGCGCAGTTTTCAAGCCCGCAGGCGGCAAGCAGCCCGCCGGCGAACGAGCCTTTGCCCGCCGCCATTTTGTCGAACATGAACATCGCGCGACGCCCCCTCCCCGCGGGAGAGCCCGACTTCAACAGCATGTCGAAAGAGTCGGCCACTTTCTCCGCGGTCTCCGATGTCCCGAAAAGCCTGCCGAGTAAACGGAGATCGGCGGAAATGTTTTCCAGTCCCTCGCCGTTCAGAACGAAGCATTTTATGCCGAGCTTAGAGAGCCTGCGCTCCACGCGCGAATCGGCGGTCGTGGGGAGCAAGAAAATTTCGGGCTTTACGCTCAGGATTTTCTCGTAGTCGGGGTCGATATACCCGCCGAGTTTTATTTTGCCCTTCGCCTCTTCGGGATAGTCGCAGTAGCGCGAGTTTGCGACAAGGTATTTGCCCGCGCCCGCCGCGAAAATGTTTTGCGTTATTGCGGGAACAATAGTCGCCGCGCGGGGCGGGCCGGAGAATTTGAACTCGACTCCCCTTGCGTCCCTCACGGCGTACCCGAGGCACGCCGAGCACGCGCAGAACGCGGCGGCGGTGAAAAGAAACGCGCGGCGGAGCATTTTCAAGAATCCTTCGCCACCACGTCTTCAAGTTTCAGCCCAGTGCATTCGGTCAACGCCGAGAAGAATTTGCACATAGCCCAGACGAACACAACCATCGTAGGCAGCGCGATTACTGGAAACGACAACGCCGTCATTCTGCCGACCTCCGCGTTGAACTCCTCCGTTCCCGGGGGGCTTTTGAAAATCAGCGACGCCAACGCGAAGTTCAACGCCGCGCTCAGCAGGAAAGACGCCGCCACGCGGAATGTCGCAGTGCGCAGAGACGCCTCGTACTTTCCGCGCATGCCCGACGCCTCGACCGCCGCGTCGATTTTCGCCACGTCCACGATGGAATCGTTTAGCATAATCATTTTCGCGAGCGGCTTTTTCGAAAACGCCGTCGCCAATACCGCCACGCCTATCGCGAGGGGGACGGCGGTTTCCTTTAAAATCATGCACTCGCGCGAAAGTTTCAGCAGCCCTATTCCGCCCGTGAGCACAACGCTCGCCATGCCTATAATCGAAAACACGTTCCACTTGCGGCGGCGGATTAAATCCCAAATTCCGTACGCGAGAGGGAACGCCAGCGCGAGGACGAAAATCAACACGTCGGCGTTGTCGGGCGGAGTCAGCCCGAACAGCCCGAAAATCGCCTTGCCCTTAATCAGCAGAACGCTCGGCGCGGCGATGTTAAAGCCGAGGTTCAGCCACACGTTTTCCTTTTTTTTGACCTTATCCATTATTTTCTAACCACCCTGTACAGTGCCATGTTCCGCGCCCGCGCAAGCTCCTCAAGCTCGACGCGCATTTCGGAGCGTATTTTGTCGAAGTCCCGCGCCATGCCCGCAATATACATGTTGCCCGATGTTTTCGCAAGAAGCGACGCAAGCCGCGAAGCGTCGGTTATGAAGCGCGGGCTGTTCTTTTCGCGCTCGCGCATGAAGCCGAATTTCTGCTCTTCGGGCGGAGTGCCGATTAGGTACACGGTCTGCCCCAGCCACACGGGGAAGTCCTGAAATTCGTTGTAGTGGTAGGCTATGACGTAGGTGTCGTCGGGGCGGCGAATGTCGGCGATTTTTTCGACGAGCGACTGCGCGCTCTCGCGCTGCAAAAACGTTCCGAGCGGGTTGAAGAAGAAAAGCAAAACGAATACTGTTGCAATCATCGACGCCCAGAACGCGCGTTCGCGGCGGATTTTCGACAAAACGAAAGTCGTGCATGCGGCAAGCACTGCCGCCATCAAAACGGCTACCGCAAGCATGTCGGGGGCGCGTTCCATAAGCTTGCCCTTGTGTTCGAGCACGAAGTACGCGACAATGGGAGCTACCGCCGCGACGTAGCCGAGGCAGACGTAGATTATCTTTACGGCTTTCGTCGAATACGCCTTCGGATTTCCCCAAACCTTCGCCAGCCACACGCCGATTACCACGCCGAAAGCGGGATAAATCGGGACGATGTACGCGGGCAGTTTCGAGCTTGAAGTGGAGAAAAACGCGACGACGAAAAATATCCACATCGCAAAGAAAATCATTTCGGGATTTTCGCGGCGCAGTTTTCCGTAGCCGCCTTTGAGCGCATCACGAACCGCCTGCGGCAGTAGCACTACCCACGGAATAAGCCCCACGGGCGCGAGCACAAAAAACAGCCACCAGGGAGCTGCCCGCATGCTCGTTACGGGATCGAGATAGCGCAGAAAATGCTCATGGATTATGTAGTACCAGAAAAAGCCCTGCCCCTCCCAATTTTTCGAGAAAATACCCTCGGCGGTTTCGAAGGGCGGGTTTGCGAGAGCCGCCAACACGTGCCACGGAACGGCAATCGCCGAAAACAGAACCGCGCCCGCCAAGCACCACCAAATGTCGGATACTTTCAGCATTTTGAAGAACGGAAGCACTCCCAGCGCGAGCGCGTAGAGGAAAATCGCTCCGCAGGGAATCAGCACGCCGATAAGCCCCTTCGTCATGACGGCAAGGGCGCACATCGCAAAGAACGAAAGAATCAGAACGCCGCGCCACACGCCCGAACGCTTCAATGCGACTATGAATGAAAACATCGCGGCGGAGATGAACACCGAAACCGCCATGTCGAGCGTGATGATTTCGCCAAGCGCAAAATAGAGCACGCTCGTTCCCGCGACAATCGCCGAAAACACGCCCGCGCGGCGTCCGTAGAGGGCGCGGGCGGCGCAGTATGTAGCCAGAATCCCCAAAACCGCCACGAGCGAGTTGGGGGTGCGGAGCGACACCCGGTTCACGCCGAACGCCTTAATCGACGCCGCTTGAAGCCAGTAGAAAAGCGGCGGCTTGTAGAAATAAACCATGTCGTTGAGGCGCGGCGAAACGTAGTCGCCGTTGCGCACCATTTCGAGCGGAATTTCGCTGTACCTGCCCTCGTCGGGGCTTGCAAGCGGACGCATGAACGCCAAACCGAGGTAGAGCGCGGAAAACGCCGCCGCCAGAAGAACGATGTCTTTGAAAAAATTTTTGCGGGAAGAGCCGTCGATATTGTCCATGCGAAAAAACACAAAACATTTCCCCGCGCGGGGCAAGAAAAAACCCGCCCGCCCCGAAGCCTTTTGTGTTGAAAAAACGGCGATTCGCGCTTGAATGGAAAATCCGATGAAAGAAAAAAATCCCGACGTATACAACCCGACACTGCGGCACTACCTCGCAGTGTTTCCGCTTTTCGTGCTCGTGAGGTTGCTCCAATTTACGGTAAGGCTCGAAACGTCGGACGACGGCGCGCGGAAAATGTCCGCGCCCGAAAAGCTCGTAGGGGTTGCGTGGCACAGCCGCATTTTCTTTCTGTCGATGTGCAAGTACTACTACCGCGACAAAATCCCCATGAACGGGCTAGTCAGCGCGAGCCGCGACGGTGCGTACCTTTGCGCGTTTTTCAGGCTGATGAAAATAGGCGCGGTGCGGGGCTCGCACAAGCGGCGCGGCGCGCACGCAGTGATGGAGCTTGTGGAGTCGGTAAAAAACGGCGCGGACGTTTTCATTACGCCCGACGGCCCGCGCGGTCCCGCTAACCGCGCAAAGGAGGGCTTTCTGCTTGTGGCAAAGGAAAGCGGTGCCCGCATTCTTGCGCTGAAAATCACGCCGACGCGCTGCTGGCGAATCGGGAAGGCGTGGGACAAATTCATAATCCCCAAACCGTTTTCGACGGCTTGGGTAGAGACGCTCGAATTCAAAAACCACGCCGAGCTTGAACGCGCCGCCGCAGAGCGCGGCACGACGCCCGCCAAGCTGGTTGAGGACTTTTTAAACTCCGACAATATCGACTGACGCCTGCCCCGCGCAAAATCGTGAAAACCCGAATAATGCGCAGAAGACGAAAGCAAACGCAAAAAAGTTCCGCCGCATCTCGCCGGGAGGCGCGCCGTTTTGCGGCGGACGCGCAAGCCTAAGACGCGGTGTTTTGCGGCGTTTTACGGAGCGGCGGGCGGGGAGAATCAGTCGCGCAAAAGCGCGGCGAGGTAGGGAATGAGCTGTTTTTTGCGGCTTACGATTTTCGGAAGCTCGAAGACGCCGCGCTCGGTGTCGCGCACATAGTTGATTTTCGCCACCATGTCGTCGCCGCCGCTTACCATCAGAAGCGAGTCCTGCGTCATGACGTTCGTTACGAACAGCGCGGAGAAATACAGCCCGTTTTCCTTGCGGTACGCGTCGAGGGCGCGGCGGATTTCCTCCTTCTTTGCGTTGAAGTTCGCGAAGTCAAGCTCCTCGATTTGCGAGACCGAAAACGCCACGCCGCCCTCGTCGTACTTTTTGCAGTCGCTGGCGATAACATCGTCGGGATTGAGCGAAAGTATGACGCTGTCCGCCCCGAAGATGTAGTCGGCAAGCTCGCCGCCGTCGGTTTTCAAGATGCCGCAGAGGTATTCAAGCTCGGCGAAATCCTCATCTGTCGCGGTCGGGCTTTTGAGGTTGAGGGTGTCGCAGACAATGCCGCTGCACAGAAGCCCCGCCGTGCGCTCCGACATTTTCACGCCGCTTTTACGGAACATTCCGCTGATGATTGTGCATGTCGAGCCGACGGGTTTGTTGAGGAAGAGAATCGGGCTGCGCGTCGGAGAGACGCCGAGCCTGTGGTGGTCTATAATCTCCACGATGTCCGACTCGTCCGCGCCCGTTACCGCCTGCGAAAGCTCGTTGTGGTCTACGAGCACGAGCTTCTGCTTGGATATTCCGAGCAGGTCGGGGTTCGAAAAAAGCCCTTCGAGCCGCCCGTCGTCGCCGCAGACGTAGATTGTCTTGCCGAAAAAGTCCTTTGCGCGCGCCGAGATTTTCGAGAGCAGGCAGTCGCTTTTGACGACCGCCGCGGGCTTGCGCATCATAGGAAGCGCGCGGGTCGCCATGCGGACAAGCAGGGCGGTGGTCGCGCTGTCGTACTGGCACGAGATTACGCTCACGCCGCGCGAACGCGCCATCTCGACGACAGCGGGGTCGATGTCGTAGCCGCCCGTGATGATGAGGGCGCGCACCCCCGTTTGAATCGCCTTAATTTGAATGTCGAATCTGTCGCCAACGACGATTAGGTTGCGCTCGGGGCTTGATTTTTCGGAATCGAGCACTCTGCCGAAAGTCGAGACTTCCATCGCGCCGATTCGCACGAACATCTCCTCTGTCTTGTCGGCGGAAAACGCGCAGCGGACGGAAGCGTTGAGGGTTTTGATGATGTCGTTAAGGGTCGCGCTGACGCGCCTGACATCGCGGGCGGAGTTGGGGTGCGGAATGAAAAATTCGCCCAAGTCGAACACCGAAACTTCGCCCTGCAAGACCGAATTTCCGTCTACGATGGGAATCGAGCGCAGGTCGTTTTTGTCTATCGCGCCCATTACCGAAAAACACGAAGAATCCATGCCCATTCGTATAAAATCGGTTTTCATGATATCCTTCGTGCGCAGGCGCACGTCGCCAACAAAGGGCGGAAGCTGCGCCCCGAAGCGTTTGAGCACTCTGTCTATGCGGGCGTTCGAGTTGCCGCAGCGCGCGGCGAGGAAACCGCCCTGCCCTATCGCCAGCTTGAAGTCGGCGTATGCTATCGCCGAGCAGATTGAGTCCACGTCGGGATTTTTGTGTCCGATGATGTAAGTGATGTCTTCCATGCAATAAAATTTTCGTGTAATGTCGGGCGGAGAAATCGGCTTTCCCGCCCGAATGAAAAAACGGCGGCGTCGGATTTCCCCGCCGCCGCGCCGCGCGCGCGGGCTATTTTAGCGGAACGTAGTCGCGGGCGGAAACCGACGCGCCGTCGGTAAGCCCCGACTTTTTCAGAGGGGAATCCTTCGCCCAGGAGTTTGTCCAGTTCGAGAACGTGAAGCGTTTTGTCTCCGAAACGCTTTTGCCCTCCAACGCCCATTTCTGCCAGCCCTCGTCGGGCTCGCGCTGGTCGCCTATAATGCGGTTTACCCAGAGGTTTGCGACTTTCACGGAAAGCGAATTTGCGCCGCTTTTTGCGAAGTCGGTAATGTCGCACTCAAACGGGGGCGTCCAGAGGGTCGTGGCTTTTTTACCGTTCAGCCAGACCTCCGCGACGTTGTAGACGCCGCCGAACGAAAGAATTATCCTGCGGTTTTTCTTGAAGAACTCCGCGGGAATTTCGACGTTTTTGGAATACAGCATCCCGCCCGAAAAATACTTTATGCCGTCGATTTCAGACTCCGAGAGCGACTGCAATTTTCCGAGCGCAATCGAATCGGGCGCGCCCCTGTTTTTCTGGAATTCGACCTTCCAGTTTTCGGAGATGTCGCGCGGCGCGGGAATGTCGGAAGCCGACACCGAGAACTTCGAGCCGTCCGAAAGCGAGCCCTCCGCCTTTGCGTTTTCGCGGAATTCGACGGAAAGCACGCCGTTTCTGTAAAGCGGGCGCACGGAGCTTTGCGGAGCGACGGAAATGAGGGCGACAGATTTTTCGGGGTATTCGCGCTCGAAAATTTCGCCGTCTTTCGAATACCTCACGCGGAGTTTTTTGGGCTTCATCGGGGCGGGGTCTTTGCCGAACGTTTCGTTCGAAACCGTAATTCCGCTCCCGATTTCCGCAGCGACTTTTCCGAGCACGTCGACGACCGAATTTCCGCTGCCGTATTTTGCCTCCAAAATTTTCACGGAAGCGGGCTTTTTAGCCGTGCCCGAAACCGTAAATTCCGAAACCGCCGCCGCCTTCCCGTCGGCGAAGACCACGAATTTCGGCTCGTTTGCGGCGAAGTCGAGCGGCATTTCCACATATTCGCCCCTGCGCGACCACCGCGCGGCGTTTTCGACAGACCCGTTTTCGGCGTTCCAAAATTGCGGAACTTTTCCGTCTTCCACCCTAAACGAAACCGTTTGCGAAACGGCGTCGGGAGCTGTGTTGTAGAGGTAGAAGATTTCGACGCCGCCGTCCACGCGTTTCAAGAAGTCGATGTTTCTGCCCTTGAAGTCGGGCTTCATGCCGACTGTCGAAACCGCCTTGAAAATGTCGCCCGTAGCGATGAGCCTGCCCCTGCCGATGCGGCGGAGCGGTTCGCCGTTGCCCCAAATTTCGGCGACGAGCGCGTCGAAGTCGGCTTGCGTGTCGGAGAGTGTGGGCGTTTCCCGCGGCTTGGCGGCGGCGACTGTCGCGCCGTCGGCTACGAGCCTGCGCAGGGCGCGGAGCTTTTTTACCGACATGTATTTGGAGTCGGGAATTGCGAGCATTCCGAACGACGCCCCGTTTTTGGCCGCCTTCACCCTGCCGTTTTCGACGAACAGAATTTCGCCCAAGTCGAACGGCGAGCATATCGCCGCGGAGTATCCCGCCGAAAAGAGTTTGCCCGATACCGAGTCGCCGTAGAACATGCTGTTCGGCGAGTTGAGCGGCGGCATTACGAGCACGTCGCCGGCGAGGACTCCGCGCTGCAAAAGCACCTGCGAACGCCCGATGTATTTAACCCATTCGCCGCCCATTTTCCACCATGTGTTCAGGCGGTTGAGGTGCGAGCCGTGCCTGCCAAGCCCAAGCCCCGGCCCCGCGTTGAACGGCTGGTGCACGTACGAGTGCATTATGAATTCGGACACGCCGCGCGACCACGCGCGGTCGCCGTAGAATTTGAGGTCGCGGGGGTCGTTCTGCCAGCGTCCCTCGTTGAACATCGTGGTGAAAGACTCCGCGCCCGCGCGGCTCTTCCCGTAGACGTTCGCCATTGAAAGCACCGCGCGGGACGGCGCTCTTGGCGACACCCAAAATTCCGTCGCGGGGAATTCTATGTGGCGCACGCCCCTAAGGTAGTCGAAGGGACCGCCGTAGGATTCCGCTATCGAAATCAGCCCGTTTTTGCGGCAGAGTTCGCCGAAGTAGTCGAAGTAGTTTTCGGCGAAAAGCTCGGCTACGGTAGTCTGCACGTCGAACGAAAATTTTGCGCATTCCTCCGGCGTGCCCACGGGACAGCCGACCATGACGGGCAGCCACGGAACGATGTCGTAGCCGCGCCGCGCCCTGAATTCTTCGGCGAAGTTCTCCGTCCAATTCTGCCCGCTGACTTCGTAGCTGTCGATTGTTGCGTTTTTGAGCATGCCGCCGAAATCTTCAATCATCTTCGCCATATAGTGCGGCCAGTGGGCGTCAAGCCCGCGCTTAGAGAGCTTGTCGCACTCCAAGCCGAAGCATGTTGTGGGCTGGTTTTTCGCGCCTGTCGAGGTATAGCCTATGCGCAGAATTTTCCAATCTCCCGCGGGAAGCCCGGCGGAGAGCACGCCGTTTTTGAATTTGTCGGTAAGGACGAGCACTTTCGACTTGTCCGCGCCCGCCGCCTCGTTTCCGTTCGGCACCCAGTACGTGAAGGCCTTGCCCATCGAGACTTTGCGCGGGGCTTCGAAAATCATGGGGTCGGCGAGAAATTCAATGCTTTTTAAGTGCATGTCGCGCGGCGAAAACCAGTCGGGGAAGCCGACGTTGCGGAACGACACTTTGCAGAATTTGAAATCGCCCGCGTCTTTGAGCGAAAAATAGTGAGGTGCGCTCGAATCGGCAAACGACGCTATTTTCTCCGAAACGATTTTCCTGTAAATCTTGCCGTCCGCCGAAACCGAAATGTCAACCCCCACATATACGTGCAGGTCTTTGAAAACAAGCTTTGCCGTCTGCGCTTTGACGGGGTTCGGGAATTCGAGAACGTAGTCCGCCGAGCTGCCGCGCTCTTTCATCGGCAGGGCGATTACCCTGCCCGACAAGACTTTGCGCATGTCGGCGTCGGCGGAAGCAGGCGTCGGAAGTCTGCCGCCGCTCGGAATTGCGATTACTGCGATGTCGCGGTAGAAGCCGAATTTGCTTTCGGGTTGCGGAAGTTTTACGGGAGATTCAAGCGGGGCTGTCGCGAAAGTTTCGGAGGCAACGACCATTTTCATGGAGTCTTCTGGCTTAATCCACGGGCCGCCCGAACTCGACCACCCGGGGCAGTTGTGCGTGCCGAGGGCTATTCCGCAACGTTTAGCCTCTTTGCCGAGGTGGCGCATAAGCCCGCGCCACTGCTCGCTGTCGAATTTAAGCTCGAAGCCGGGGATTTTCCCGTAGCTGCCGATTGCAAAAACGTGGGCGGTGGTGAAGCCGATGTCGCGCATCGCCTCGATGTCGGCGGTGATGCCCTCCTTCGTTGCGGCGTTTGTCGTGAAGTGGTACCACGTTTCGGCGCGGGAGGGCGCGGGCGGATTTTCGAAATCGCGTTTGAGCGCGTCGATTTCACCCCCTACGGCAAACGCGGAAACGAGCATTGCAGCGGAAATTGCGCAGACCCGCATGCTCTTGGAA
>JAJXPD010000169.1:1595-4544 GCA_021641325.1 Opitutales bacterium | reverse complement strand
CACCCTAACATTATAACTAAATGAAAAGAAAAGCACTCTCGATAATGTCAATCGCAGTCCTTCTGCTCGCCGGAGCGGGAGTTTCGTTCGCGCAGGCAGACGCCCCCGCGGCGGACGCCCCCAAAAAGCCCGACGCGCCCCAAGTCGTGGAAAAATCCTTCGCCGACATATGGCGCGCCGGCGGTTGGACAATGTATCCACTCGGCTTCTTCGGCATTTTTGCGACAACGCTTATCGTTTACAATGCAATCGCGCTCCGCAAAAAGAAGTTCCTAAATCCCGACGGCGTAAAGGAAGTGGAAAAGCTTGTAAACCAGCTCAAAATCAGCGACGCTATCGACTATTGCGAAAAACACCCCTCGCCGATTACAAACATCATCGGTTGCGGTCTTTCCCGCGCGGACGAACGCGAAATCGACGTTTCGTCTGTAGAGTCGGCAATGGAGGAAGCTTCGGTGGAAGAATTCGCCTCGCCCTATGTTTTGATTAACTACCTTTCGGTTACGGCATCTCTTGCTCCTATGCTTGGTCTGTACGGTACGGTTTCCGGTATGGTCAAGGCGTTCAACACAATCGCCGCGGAAGGCGCGGGCAGCGCGTCGAAACTTGCCGACAACATCGCCGAAGCCCTCATCACAACTGCAACGGGCATGATTGTAGGTATCCCCTCAATGTTCTTCTTCTTCATGTTCAAGAACAAATACGGCGCGATTATTTCCAGCTCATCGCGCATCATCGGCGACATCATCTACACGATGAAGCTCTCCATCAAGTACGGCCCGCAAGACATCGAAGAAATCGTGGCAGACGCCCCCGCTGAAGCCGTCGAACAAGCGCCCGAAACTCCCGAAGGAAACAAGTAATCAAGCCGTTCGGAAAAACTTTTTATGAAAGTTTGGAAACCATCGGAAGATGACGGGAAGTTCGAAATGACGCCAATGATTGACGTCGTGTTCCTTCTCATCACTTTCTTCATGACCGTAACCAGCTACGCTTCTGCGGAGTTGGTGCAGGTTGCCATGCCGATTGCCCCGGAAGCGAAAGTTCCCGAAGACGTCGGCGACAGGCAATTTCTGTCGGTTTCGGAAAACGGAACATTCTTCCTCGGAGCGTTCGCGTCCGACCTGCCCACCATCAAAGAGACACTCATGGCGCGCAACCAGCGCGAAGGGTTCAAGGGCGCGTATATCCGCGCCGACGCGCACACGCCGTTCAGGTACGTCAACGACTTGATGAAAACCTGCGCGGAAGCGGGCGTCTACAACATTCTATTCGGAACTTTGAAGGACTAAGCCATGGCGAAAAATTCGGATATTTTGCAATCGGAAGACTCGTTCGACTTGACCTCGATGATTGACGTCGTATTCCTTCTTCTGATTTACTTCATGTACCTGCCGATTCAACAGGAAGCCGACCTGCTTTTCTCGCTTCCCGCCGAATCCGCGCCGCAGGAAAAGAACGTCGCCCTCCCCAGCGAGCAGATTGTCGAAATCGCGCCCGACGGAAGCATATTCCTCAACGGCTCGCCAATCGACCACGCCGGCGAAATCGAACTCAACGAACTTGCCTCCACCCTCCGCAGACTGCGCACAAGCGCGGACAAAAGCGGAATCTCGACAATCGTCACAATTTACCCCGACGCCGACGCTCCGCACCAAGCGGCAATCGCAGTGCTCAACGCCTGCGCGAAATCGGGCGTAAAGCAGGTTTCGTTCGCCGAGGCGGACTAATATTTGAAACCGAAGCGCGGCGTTTTGCACGCCGCGCTTTTTTTGTGCTTAAAAACCGAAAAATTTAATTGTAATAAAATCGGTTTGGAGTAATCTCGACCCCCATAAAATGAAAGCAAGCGACCTCTTCGACCTGCCCAAATCCCTCGAAAGATTTTCCGGATTCTTCACGCCCGACATGGCTCCGTGGGAATGGGTAAAAAATATCAAAAACGCACTCGCAAGCGTGGACTTCTCCTCGCTCGAATCAAAAAAAGACATTCCCGCGGGCGTGTGTATCGAAGGCGACGTGTATATCCACCCGACCGTCTCCTTGCCCCCCTACGCGCATATCAAAGGCCCCGCGTGGATTGGCGCAAATACGGAAATCCGCATAGGCTGCTTCGTCCGCGGAAACGTGATTGTCGGCGAGGGCTGCGTGATGGGAAATTCGTGCGAATACAAAAACAGCATGCTCATGGACAAGGTCGAAACCCCCCACTATAATTACGTGGGAGACTCTGTTCTGGGAACGCGCGCACACCTCGGCGCGGGCGTAATCTGCGCAAACCTCAGGCTCGACCGCAAGAACGTGATTCTTTCGCTCCCCGAAGGCAGGATAGACTCGAACATGCGCAAGCTCGGCGCAATGGTCGCCGAACACGCCGAAGCGGGCTGCAACTCGGTTCTCCAACCGGGGGCGATTCTAATGAAACGCGCAATCGTGCTGTCGTGCGTAGCGTTCAAGGGCTGCCTCGAAGAAAACACGATGACCGGCCCGAAGCTCCAAATGCGCAACCTGCCCAGATTCGGCTTCTAATACCCCCTCCTAATTTACCCCCCTAAAACAAACAAAAATATCATGGACGTATCAGTCGTAATCCCCGTATACAACGAAGAGGGAAACCTCGACCACCTCTTTACCAGACTCTGCAAGGCGATGGACGCGCTCGGCAGGTCGTGGGAAGTAATTTTCGTAAACGACGGCAGCAAGGACAGGTCGGGCGAAATGCTCAGGGGCTTTTGCATGCAGCGCCCCGAAACCGTCAAACTCATAGACTTTAACGGCAACTACGGACAGCACACGGCAATCATCGCCGCGTTCGAACGAGCGCAGGGCGACGTTATCGTAACGCTCGACGCCGACCTCCAAAATCCGCCCGAAGAAATCGGCAAACTGCTCGCGAAAATCGACGAGGGTTGCGACAGCGTCGGCGGCTACCGCAAACAACGCGAGGAT